>NZ_BCVG01000117.1 GCF_001591625.1 Metabacillus fastidiosus NBRC 101226 | reverse complement strand
TTACTGCCCGTTAAGGCTGAGATAAATAATTACTTTTTAAGGAGAAAAAAATGATTCGGAAAATCGACTTGCATAATGAAATTTATCCATTATTAGAGCTCCAAAAAAAATCATACGCTGTGGAAGCACAATTAATTAACTTTCCAAATCTTCCCCCATTAAAAGATAATGTTTTAACATTACAAAACAGTGGAGAAACCTTTATCGGCTACTTCCTAAATGATGAACTTGCAGGTGTTCTTTCTTATGAAAACAATCAGAACATTCTTGATATTTGCCGTCTTTTCGTTGACCCAGTCCATTTTAGAAAGGGAATAGCAGGAGCACTCCTGAACTATATTGTAAAAACAGCTCCGTTTGAAAAAGCAGTAGTTGCTACTGGGTCAGCCAACATTCCAGCTATTCACCTATACAAGAAACTGGGATTTATTATAAAGGAGCAAATGTTTATTGAAAATGGATTATCCATTGTTAAATTAGAGCTGAAAAATTAGCTCTGTTCTACCTGTTCTTCTGGTTTTCCAACTGTCTCTTCAGAAGATACATGTAAATTCAATAGGATGACACCGGCAATAATGAATAAAATACCGAGAACACTCATTATATTTATTTTTTCTTTCCAAATTAATATTCCGATAATAACTGTTGCTGCTGTTCCAATTCCGGACCAGATCGCATAAGCAATACTTAAAGGGATGCTTTTTAATGATAAAGATAAAGAATAAAAAGAAATACCGAAGCTGACAAATACAGCAATCGTTGGCCAGATTTTTGTGAATCCGCTTGACGCTTTTAACATTGATGTTCCAAATAGTTCTGCAGTAATTGCTATTAATAGAAAAAGATATGCTTTCATATATTCACCCTTTGTTAAAATTTCCCTCGCAATGTTATTTAAAAATCGGTTACCTTAAAAATGAGCAAATAATTTTTGCTCAAAAATCTAAAAGCAGGAGTGATCATCATGGCTAGAAACAAACTTTTAGTACCCGGCGCTGAAAATGCTTTAGATCAGATGAAGGAAGAGATTGCTAATGAGTTTGGAGTTCAACTTGGTGCTGATACGACTGCGCGAGCAAACGGTTCTGTCGGCGGCGAAATGACAAAACGTCTCGTCGCTATGGGACAGCAACAACTTCAAAATGAACAAGGTCAATAACGAACGAGGGTGCTGAGTCACCCTTGTTCAATTGGAAATTTCAATGTAACGGCTGTCCCTTTATTTGGAGCAGAGACAACAGAAATTTCCCCGTCATGCAGCCGCACAATCGCTTTCGCAATGCTCATGCCCAGTCCTGCACCTTCTGTCCGTTCTTCTGTATTCGTGCCCCTGTAATAACGTTCGAATAAATTTCCCTTCGTTTCCTCATCCATACCGACCCCGTTATCTTTTACTTCAATAAGTGCAAAACCTGGATTATCACTTTCTTTTATACTGACAACAATTTTTGTCCCCGCCGGATTATGATTAATCGCATTATAAATAAGATTGTCAAGAATCCTCTCAAACCACTGTAAAGAAGCTTTTATACGCACATTTGGCACTTCTTCTATAAAAGAAAAACTCACATTAGGAATTGTCCTGTCATTTACAAATTTCAAGACAATATTTTGCAAAAATTCATTCAGATGAACAGTTTCCTTCGTGAAAATTAGTGTATTGTTTTTCAATTTGAATGCCAATGAGAAATCTTCAACGAGATGGAGCATATAATCTCCCTTCTCCCGAATCATTTTCCCCATATCTTTCAGCTCGTCTTCTGACCAGTCATATTTTCCGCTTTCAAGCAAATGCCCATATCCCTGCACAGTTGACAAAGGTGTTCGCAAATCATGGGAAATCCCCGTCATCCACTCTTCCCTCGTTCTTTCTAATTTGTTCCGCTCTTTTTCAGTGGAGCTAAGCTTCTCTGCCATCTCATAAAAAGCTTTAAATACTTCCTGGTAAAGACGATAGCGGAGCTTCACCCTTCCATTCCGCTTAAAGATTTTCTTCTTTTCCTGCTCTGTCAGCACTTCATCATATTGCCCCGCCTCCATTCGTCCGAGCCAGCTTGTAAAAATAAGCAAAGGCTGTCCGTAGCGGAATCCGTGCCAAAAGGCGATAGCTAATGTAATAAGGAGAACAGCTGCGCAAATAATAATTAAAAAAGTAAGCACTTCTTTCATCACTCTTAAATCGGTATAGCTTTTCATATTGCTAGGTTTATGCAGCACCCATGTATTCTTCGTTTCCGGATCATAGATAGTAGAAATTTCCGTATCATAATAACCGGGTGATTCTTTTCTTCTTATCAGCTCTAACGGTTCATAGCTCTTCTTCTTGAAATTTTCTCCAAAAGACTGGATGACATCTCCTTTATGATCGACAATATGCAAAGTTAAAGAATCCGCTTTTAACTTCTTTTTGACAGTCGGCAAATCCCTTTCTTGAATTATTCCATCCTCATTATGAATTTCAAATATTTTTTCTAATAAATGCAGGGATTCATCTTTAAAACCAAGCATGTAAAAATACGGCTCGGTCAGCGTATCAGTATCGACTGTATAATAAATGGAAAAACCATTAAGCTGTTCTTTTTCCTCAATTTGCAGCAAATCACCCGCTGTATAGACATTAGGAATATTTGATGGGACATTACTTTCCCCAATTACTTTCCCTGTCTCATTAATAACTTGAAACCACATGTCCTTTTCCTTCAGCAATTTATTCCATTCATCACTAATAACCGCCTTGCCATCTTCCACAAATACTTCCATTACCATGATATCCAAAGCACCAGTCGGAAAACTTCTATGTAAGTCTTCTTTCGTAATCGAATTTACTATTAAAACGGTTAAAGTAATTAAAACAATTCCCATAAAAAAAGCAATTGCAATAAATTGCAGGGAAAAATGAAGTGTTAATCTTCGTTTCATTGCTTTCATTCTTCTTTATCCTTCACAAGTTTATAGCCAAGACCTCTCACTGTAACGAGATATTCCGGATGACTTGGATCTTTCTCAATTCTTTCTCTTATTTTCCTTATATGGACAGTTACCGTATTATCGTCCACATAGCGGTCAAACCCCCAAACTGCTTCAAGTAATTGAGATTTAGATATAACAAGATTCGGATGTTCACAGAAGTGAACTAATAATAAATACACTTGAGCAGGGCATTGAACGGACTCCCCTTCTACTATTAATTCACCTGCATCAACATCGACGATAAATCTTCCATAATCGAAGCGATTTTGCTTTGGCTGTTCGATTAATTTTCTCTCTGGTTTTTTCTGTCTCCTAAGCGTCGCTTTAATCCGTGCCGCGATTTCAAGAGGATTAAACGGCTTTGTCACGTAATCATCCCCACCGATGGCGAAGCCTGTTAACACATCTAAATCGGATACTCTTGCCGTTAAAAATAAAATAAATGCATCAGATACTTCTCTTATTTTCGGACAAATATCAAATCCCGTCTGATCAGGAAGCATAACATCTAAAATAATAATATCTAATTTTATTTCATTAATGATATGTAAAGCATCTTTCGCATTATGGGCAGTATGGATATGCTGAAATCCCTCTTTTTTTAACACCATTTCGATCATTTTTACGATCGCTGTTTCATCATCAACAATTAAAATATGTATATCTTCCAAAAAAATCACCTCCTGTAAAATCGTAACATATAAACATTATCAAAACATTAACTGTCCTTTCATTCATTTTATCAAATGATAAACTAGTGTTTTCATTCATTTAATATTTTTTAATTACTATGATATTAAAGAAATTTAGAAAGAAGGAAATAGACATGACAGACATGAAACAGTTTCGAATCAGATCAATTGACGGTATTAGAGGACTAAGCCTTTTAGGTATTCTTCTTGCAAACATGTTAATCTTCCAATATGGCATGTGGGGAAAAGATGAAATGGAATTATACTCCTTAAATAGTATCAATCACATATTTTATCTCTTTACAAAAATTGCAGTCGAAGGTAGCTTCATGCCGATTTTCACATTTTTATTCGGTTATTCTATGATAAAAATGAATGAAAGTTTAAAAGCAAAAGGATTAAAAACGAAAAGATATTTTGTAAGAAGATATATTATGTTACTTGCATTCGGCATTTTACATGGGACATTTTTATGGGAAGGAGATATTCTGGCATTTTACGGAATGGTCGGCTTCTTCTTATTACTTTTCTTAAATCGAAAGAGAAAGACTATTTTCATATGGGCCATTGTTCTTTTATTCCTAATTCCATTTTTAGGATATGGAAATACTGATTTCACTGGAGAAGAAAAAGCTCAGATTATCCATTATGTAAAAACTACGATTGACGTATACGGAAGCGGATCATATGCAGAAATAATGGCTCACCGTGATGTCATGCCATTAGATTTCCCTCCAGCCTTGGTCATTTTTATGCTATTACTAATCCCGTTTGTGTCAGCACCATTATTTTTATTCGGAATGTATGCAGCAAAAATAAATATGTTCACAGAACCAAATCTGGAGAAAAAACAGTACTTAGTGGGAGCAATGCTCATCCCAGCCGGCTTATTATTAAAAAGCTCTCTGTATATTGCGCCGGACTTTCCCTGGTCAGGAGTATTAAATACCCTCGGTGCCAGCCTTTTAGCACTCGGCTATATTTTTGCTTTTTCGCTTATGTACGTAAAAATGAAAGAATCCATTATTTTGCGGGGATTTGAAAGTGTCGGTAAATTATCGCTAACAAATTATTTACTCCAATCGGTTATTTGTACAACTATTTTTTACGGCTATGGTTTTGGATTATTTGGGAAACTCGGTATAGGGTTCGGTATAGTCATTGCAGTTTTCATTTATATTTTACAAATGATCGCAAGCTATTATTATTTAAAGATAGCAAAAATAGGACCGATTGAAATCCTGCTTAGAATGTGGACAAATTTTTCTTTTAAAGGAAATGTGAAAGAAAAACTGCAGCTAAAGAAAGAGTTTTCGGCCTGATATATCTCCATCATAAGTCCTGAAATTGGAAGGTCCCGTCATGGAATCCATTGTTTTTACTGGATTCTCATAACGGGACCTTTCTGGCATCCTCTATATTCTCTGCTTTATTAGTTTTCTCTCGAGTCTCTCACGGCGTTTCGTAAGCTCTTCCTTCTCCTTACCGATAAAATCAAGAAACTGTTCTCTTTCTTTGATTATTTTACTGACTTCACTCACATAATGCAGTGCTTTGTCATAATCTCTTTTTTGATGTTCATAGTATTTGGCAAGTTCGATTCCAGCTTCACATTTTAATGTATAGCTTCCAAACTTTAAGACACTTTCCCACAATTCTACCGCTTTATCCCATTGTTTCTGCCTTTTTAAATGAACAGCCATAGCAAGCTTTGTCTTTGCCTCGTTTTTATTTCCTTTTGGAAGAAGCTTTTCATATGTCATATAAGCATCTTCTCTTTCTCCGACCGAATCAAGCCATCTTGCCACTTCATAATGCTCTGTTTCATCTGCATATTCTTCCGGCTTCAAAATTTTAAGTGTTAAATGGATATAAAGAGTAATTAACGATAAAACGTCTATTTCATTATGTTTTAAAACACCTGCAATTATATCGGGGTCTTTATGTTCTAAAAATTGATAATACATCATCGGCGCTAAATAGCCGGGTATATCTCCGTCACGTTCCACCTGTAAAATCTCTTTTTCTACGAGAGAAAGCCTGACAGATTCCAGCTTGTTCTTCCAAAGCCGGCGTGAAGCATGAAGCAGATCAAAATGGCCAAACTCAGGCAATGTCGGAATAAGTCCTCTTAAAAGAGTATGACGTGTCTTCACTTGCGGCCAGTCAAAGGCTTTCCCGTTATAAGTAACGAGTTTTTTTACATTAATATCTTTTAAAAAACTTTGATAAAGCGACACTTCATTACCCGGTTTCGGAAGGAAATGCTGTTTAACAACGACACGATCTGGAAAGACTTGAGCCTGTCCTAATAAAAAAATCATATTACCTGTTCCCCCGCCAAGTCCAGTCGTTTCTGTATCAAAAAAGAACAGCTCACTCACTTCATGTCCTTTACATGATAACGGATGGTTGCTGCTGCTCTCATTCCACATTTTCTCTATAGTAAACAGCTCTGAAAAACGATGCCGTCCGTGTTTATAATCGATAGGGTATGTTACTTCCCTTACAAGAGAGTACTCTTTTTCAAAATAAAAAGGAATTGTATTAATATTATCCCATTTTTCAACATGGGGAATTTCTATATCTGGAACGTTTTCTTGTACTTTTTCTTCTATATCTGTTTTTAAATGTTTTTTATATCTATTTAATTTACTTTTAATGGAAGACATATGAACACCTCACTTTATTTTAACATTTTTCGATCAATTAAAAAATCGAGTATAGAATCTGCTCGATTCTATACTCGACTGCAAGAAATATTATTTAAATAATTTTACAACCTTCGTCATCATCTTTTCATCATCTGAGGATATATTTTTAAGCTTTATCGGGGGTACAATACTGAATTCTTCCTGACGTTTCATAGAAATAATTTGAAGATAAAATGCTTTAGATTTTTCATGACCGCTAAGATATCCTTTTAGTATTTTCATCTTTTCAGCTGGTCCTGTAACTTCTTCACTATAATCCCACTTAATTTCATTTTTATATAAAGAATCAATCTTCTTCTTCAATGCTAATGCTTCTGTGACAGCTTCTTTTGGAGTACTGAAATAAGAATTAGTTCTCTTCAATCCTTTTTCCCGAAATCCGTCTCCTACCCGAGCTTGATATACTACCATTATTATATTCGCCACCTTCCTTTAGTGGTCTCTTACCTTCTGCCAATAAAACAAGCAATAGAAGGTCAAGAAATGACCTCATATCCTAGTATACCCTAACAAACCAGTAATTACCATGAGCAATAACTATCTTCCAAACAGTACTTGTAGACAATCACATTTAGTATGAGATAATAGAACTATCATTTAATATAGAAAGTTGGAGACAATATGAAAAACAAAAATAAATTTGAAGTTGATGAAAAGGTTCTTATCAAAGCTACAGGTGAAACAGCTACAATAAAAAATTACAGTTATGTTGCTAATATGAAAAGATATTCCTATACTCTTAAAGAACATCCGCAGACTTTTTATTTTGAAGAAGAAATGAAAAATATTTAATTCCGCTTTCACTGCTTGCACTAAATTCATTTCATCATATTTTTAATCATTTCTCACATAAAACTCTACTTATTTTTCTAAAAAAACTTTTTTACTATCTATTTATTTTATAGTGTGATATGCTTAATCTCAATTATTGTTGTTCGGAATATGATAAATGATAGAAAAATACGTAATGAGTAATTTTGTCTTGAATGAATATGATGACAAGAATAGTAATATTTGTGCACAAGCACTAGGAGGCAATATTTTATGAACACAGGTAAAGTAAAATGGTTTAATGCAGATAAAGGTTTCGGTTTTATTGAAGTAGATGGCGGATCAGACGTATTCGTTCATTTCTCTGCTATTCAAAGCGAAGGCTTCAAAACATTAGAAGAAGGCCAAACAGTTACATTCGGTATCGAAGAAGGCCAACGCGGACCACAAGCTACTAACGTTGTTGTAGCATAATAATTATAATAGGTTCTTCCTAAGGGGAGAACCTATTTCATTTTATAAAGAGCAGGTGATTAATATGATCGAAATAAAAACTTCTAAACTAAGCAATGGGGAATTCAATAGAGGCGTATTTGCAATACGTGATATAAAAAAGGGTGAGCTTATCCACGAAGCACCGGTTATTGCCTATCCGAATGAAGAACATGTTTTCATAGAAAAAACACTGCTTGCTGATTATGCCTTTGAATATGGAATAAATCACAGCGCAATCCTCCTAGGATATGGGATGTTGTTTAATCATTCTTATACACCTAATGCCACATATGATATCAACTTCGAAAACCATACATTTGACTTCTTTGCTTACACAGATATAAAAGCTGGTGAAGAAATACTAATTAATTATAATGGCGCTGTCGATAATAATGATCCATTATGGTTCAATAAAACAGACGAAAACGATAAATAATAAAAAAGGAGCGAGGATTTATTCCCCCGCTCCTTTTTGTAAATTTGCTAATAATTCAAGCGTATCATGCTTAACTGTCTCAGACATTGTTTCTGTCCCAATACATGAAGGACATCCATGCTCACACGGGCAGTCTCTCACCATATTCTCCGCTTGTTCAAACATTTCACTGCTCGTTTCAAATAACTTTTTCGAAAGACCTACACCGCCCGGATAGCGGTCATAAAGAAAAATTGTTGGCTTGTTGTTATGAACAGCCTTTAACTGTGAAATAACATGTAAATCTTTCGGATCACACATAACGAGCAACGGAGCGATATTTTGCAGCACATGTGCTGTACCAAGAAGCGCTTCCTCTAGACGAGTACCAGTAAGCTCTTCCTTCAGCTTATCATTTAAACTAATCCAAGCAGCATTAGTATGGAGCTCTTCCTCAGGTAAATGAATTGGTCCAGATCCGATATTTTCATGTGTATCAAACTTTATTTTTTTAAATATTGTTGCCATTGCCTGGACAGTAACATCTCCAAATCCTTGTTCAACAATATCACTCGATTGAAATTCATCGACTTCAAGCACTTTCAGCTGAACAGCAAGGTTGGCATCAGTGAAATAATCAACATCCACTTCCCTTACGAATGCTTTCTTCTCTTCCCAATCTAATTTTTCCACTTGATATTGAATACCCTGATGTAAATAAATAGCTTCCTCATGGAGCAAAGTCATCGCACTGAAACGATCCATCTCCCCGATCACTTTCACACTTGCAACATTTGTCTGATCGATAATGACGACATTTTCCTGAGAAGCTGAACGTAAGCTAATATTATGTGCCGGGAAGGAGTCATTCATCCAATGGTACCTGTCAGCATTCTCATAAAGAACTCTCTCTTCTGCTAAAAATTCTAAAATATCATCTAGCTCTATATCACCGAATGTATCCCCTTTTCTAAACGGAAGCTCAAATGCGGCACATTTCACATGGTCAACGAGAACAATTAGATTATTAGGATTAATCATAGCTGTTTCCGGATTTTGATGGAAGAAATAATCAGGATGCTGAATAATGTACTGGTCAAGCGGACTGGAGCTTGCGACCATCATAATAACTGCTTCTCCCTGTCTTCTTCCCGCACGGCCTGCCTGCTGCCATGCACTCGCAATCGTGCCGGGATAACCAGTCATAATACATACTTGAAGCTGTCCGATATCAACGCCAAGCTCAAGTGCATTTGTACTGACAACTCCTAAAATTTCACCATTTCTGAGTCCCTGTTCAATTTCCCTTCTTTGCTTAGGCAAATATCCGCCACGGTATCCTTGAATTTTTTTATTCCCAATATCACGTTTAATCAGTTCCTGTAAATATGTTAAAATAATTTCCACACGAACACGGCTTCTCGCAAAAACAATTGTCTGAATATTATTTCGCAAAAATTCACTTGCCAGCTTTCTCACTTCAAGTGTCGCACTTCTTCTTATATTAAGCGGTTTGTTTACAATTGGCGGATTGTAAAAAATAAAATGCTTTTTACTTGAAGGTGCTCCATTATTCGTAATTAACTCCATTTCTTTCCCTGTTAAATTTTCTGCCAATTCTTTCGGATTTGCAATCGTTGCAGATGTGCAGATAAATTGAGGATTACTGCCGTAAAATTCACAAATTCGTTTCAGCCGGCGGATTACATTTGCTACATGGCTTCCAAAAATACCCCGGTAAATATGTAATTCATCAATAACAATATATTTTATATTTTCAAATAAAGAAACCCATTTCGTATGATGCGGCAAGATCGCTGAATGAAGCATGTCCGGATTTGTAATAACAATATGTCCGGCCTTTCGCACCTTTTGCCTAATCGTCGGTGATGTATCCCCGTCATATGTATAAGAATGAACAGGTACACCCATTTCTGTTATAATCTCATTTAATTCACTTTTCTGATCTTGTGCGAGTGCCTTCGTTGGAAAAAGATAAAGGGCCCTGGACTGCTCGTCTTTTAAAACCTGCTGTAAAACCGGCAGGTTATAACATAATGTTTTCCCCGAAGCAGTAGGTGTTACCGCTACAAAGTTTTTCCCAGCTCCTGCAAGTTCAAATGCTTCATGCTGATGCGTGTACAATGTATGAATTCCGCGCTTCCCTAGCGCTTCCTTTAAACGAGTATCAATTATCTCCGGAAGCGGAACTGTTTTTGCCTCTCTCGCCTCCATTGTTTGCCAATGAATAATCTGTTCTGAAAATTCCTTATTCCCTTTTATAAAATCAATTAATTGTGATAATGATTTTTTCGTCCTCACCATAGAGTTCGTTCACCTCTATCGATATCATATCGAATATTTGTTCTTAATTAAAGTTTTACTTTATTAAAATGCTCTACAATCGGAAAAGGGTCATAAAAATGATGGAGAAGTTCTTTCCATTTTTCATATTCAGATGATTGTCTAAATCCAATCGTGTGATCTTCAAAACTCTCCCATTTGACTAAAAGAAGATATTTTCCCTCTTCTTCTATACAGCGATGCAGCTCATGTGAAATATATCCTTTCATGGAAGAGATAATTACAGATGCCTCCCGGAAAGCTTGTTCATATTCTTCCTGTGCCCCTTGTTTTACATGAAGCATGACGGCTTCTAAAATCATTTCTATTCCTCCTCCATTTTAGTTAAAATAAATCAAACCAATTAGTAAATAATGTAACATATATAATCAAAGAATGTGCAAAATAAAGAGAAACTTCCATCAGTGGGGGTTCTTCTCATCCCCCA
>NZ_BCVG01000116.1 GCF_001591625.1 Metabacillus fastidiosus NBRC 101226 | reverse complement strand
TTACTGCTCGTTAAGGCTGGGATAAATTAATAGATTGTTTGTTAATAGGATTCCTTAAAGAGGGGTCCTCTTCTTTTTATATAATATTAAGAATAATGGCAAAGAAAGAGAGCGTGATTAGCAAAGTGGAACATAACCAATTTACCGCAGTGGAAAAAGTATTAATACGGAATATAGCAAAATGGAGGCTAGAGCGCATGCGGAAGAGAAAAGACCTTTCATTTTCTGTTCCACATGTTGAAAAGGTAGATGCTGATTTTATTAACAATAATCAAACGGAATGTGCTATTACATGGATTGGACATAGTACTTTTCTTATTCAACTTTCAGGTCTTAATATTTTAACAGATCCTGTATGGGCTCAGTGGCTTGGTTCTGAAAAAAGATTAACAAAACCCGGCGTTGAACTTCAAACAATGCCTAAGATTGATATTGTTTTGATCTCTCATAATCATTATGATCATCTTCATTTTCCATCATTGTATAGATTAAAAGGCAATCCGGTTATTTTTGTTCCAAAAGGATTAAAGGAAATGTTTTTGAAAAAGGGATTTTCTAATGTTAAAGAATTCTCATGGTGGGAGCAATTAGCTTATAAAGGAGTCACAATTACCTTTACTCCGGCATTGCATTGGTCAAGAAGATCTCTCGCCGATTTGAACCGCTCTCTATGGGGAGGATGGATGATGGAAGCTTCAAAGACGACTGTTTATTTTGTTGGTGATACTGGATACCACGATGTTTTTAAAGAGATTGGAGAAAAACTCAAAATTAATTACGTTTTAATGCCGATTGGCTGTTATGAACCTGAGTGGTTTATGAAAAGTCAGCATGTCACTCCTGAAGAAGCTGTTCAGCTTTATAAAGATTTAAAAGCCGAAACATTTATCCCGATGCATTATGATGCTTTCAGATTAGCGGATGATACACCAAAAGAAGCACTGGACAGGTTAAATTTCACCTGGATTGATTTGAAGTTAAATAAGGGAAATTTAAAAATATTAAAATTAGGGGAAACATTGAAACTTTGAATAATAGTATGCCTCTCTTTCTAATTTTACATAAATGAGAATATACATAAGTGGAGGGGAGGTATATATATGAAGCAGATTTATGTATCTTTTCAAGAAGCGATAGAAGAAATTCACGATGGTGCAGTAATCATGGTCGGTGGTTTTGGATTATGCGGAATTCCTGAAAATTTGATTTTAGCTCTTGCAGAGAAAAAAGTGAGAAATCTAACGATTATTTCAAATAATTGCGGTGTTGATGACTGGGGACTCGGTCTTTTATTAAAAAATAAACAGATTAAAAAAATGATTGCCTCTTATGTAGGAGAAAATAAAGAATTTGAAAGACAAGTGCTAGCAAATGAGATTGAAATAGAGTTAATACCCCAAGGAACTTTAGCAGAAAAAATTCGTGCTGGAGGAGCAGGGATACCTGCATTTTATACTCCCGCTGGTGTTGGTACAAAAATCGCTGATGGAAAAGAGATACGAGAATTTGATAATAGAGAATACTTGCTTGAGACAGGATTACGTGCTGATTTTAGTTTAATAAGAGCAGAGAAGGGAGATAGAATGGGGAACCTTATCTACAATAAAACCGCACAAAATTTCAATCCTATTATAGCAGCAGCAGGGAGAGTAACAATTGCGGAAGTGGAGCAATTAGCTGAAATAGGAGAACTCCGTCCCGAACAAATCCATACTCCAGGCGTGTATGTTCAAAAAATAATAGAAGGCAAGCAGCAGAAACGAATAGAAAGATTAACAGTTCGAAAGGAGGAAAAGAATGAGTAAATTAACGGTTCGTGAAAAGATTGCACAACGTGCTGAACAAGAAATTGAGAGCGGTTACTATGTGAACTTAGGAATTGGCATGCCCACACTCGTTGCCAATTTTATTCAAGAGCATAAAAAAGTTGTTCTGCAATCTGAAAACGGCTTGCTCGGTATCGGACCGTATCCTTATGAGGAAGAGGCTGAAGCTGATTTAATTAACGCAGGAAAAGAAACAGTTACAGCTGTCAGCGGTGCAAGCTATTTTCATAGTGCTGAGTCATTTGCCATGATTCGAGGCGGTCATATTGATATTGCTATTTTAGGGGGAATGGAAGTTTCAGAAAAAGGAGATCTAGCAAATTGGATGATTCCAGGGAAGATGATTAAGGGAATGGGCGGCGCGATGGATTTAGTTCATGGGGCAAAAAGAATTATTGTTATTATGGAGCATGTTTCAAAAGACGGACGAGCAAAAATTGTGCGAAACTGCAGTTTACCGCTGACAGGAAAAGCTGTCGTTCATCGTATTATTACAGACCGTGCCGTTATTGATGTTACAAAAGAAGGACTGTTATTAACAGAGACATTGAATGGCTATTCGGTGGAAAAAATTATTCAGTCAACAGAAGCACCGTTAATTATTTCAAAAAACTTAAAAGTAAATGGATGAGGATAGTTATATTTTTAACATATCGTACTTGAATAGCTTGCATCTACAAAAAAAATTATATAAAATACAATTAACAAACGTATATGAAATGAACGGTGATAAGGAATAGTAGTGAGCGAATAAACGTGCAGAGAGTTGACGGATGGTGCGAGTCAATCGTTATTTGTTGATGAACTCGCCTTTGAGTTGCAGATGTGAAATGCATATAAGCATAGTAATATTTGTCGAAGAGTCCACGTTACGGATAAGAAAGCGGGCATAAATATATGCCAATGTGGGTGGTACCGCGGGAATTAGCCTCTCGTCCCTGTAGTGTATACAGTGATGGGGGGCTTTTTTAAATATGATCGTTCAAATAATTATACGAAGGAAGTTTCTAAGGAGGAAGTGTCAATGAGTTTCAATCATCAAGAGATTGAAAAAAAATGGCAAGACCATTGGTTACAAAATAAAACGTTTAAAACGACTGAAGATAAAAATAAACCGAAATTTTATGCGCTTGATATGTTCCCTTACCCATCAGGAGCGGGATTGCATGTTGGACATCCTGAAGGATACACAGCAACAGATATATTATCAAGAATGAAAAGAATGCAAGGGTATAATGTTCTTCATCCGATGGGATGGGATGCTTTCGGATTGCCTGCAGAGCAGTATGCACTGGATACAGGTAATGACCCTGCTGAATTCACACAGCATAATATCGCAAACTTCACACGACAAATACAGTCACTTGGTTTTTCATATGACTGGGATCGTGAAGTAAATACGACAGACCCGTCATATTATAAGTGGACACAATGGATTTTCCTACAATTATATAAAAAGGGACTAGCTTATATTGATGAGGTAGCGGTTAACTGGTGCCCGGCTCTCGGAACTGTTTTAGCAAATGAAGAAGTAATTGACGGTAAAAGTGAGCGTGGCGGACATCCAGTTGAACGCCGTCCGATGAAGCAGTGGATGTTAAAAATTACTGCTTATGCTGATCGTTTATTAGAAGATTTAGAAGAATTAGATTGGCCTGAAAGTATTAAAGATATGCAGCGCAACTGGATTGGCCGCTCTGAAGGAGCACATGTTCATTTTTCAATTGATGGACATGATGAAGCATTTACAGTGTTTACAACACGCCCTGATACATTATTTGGTGCGACGTATGCAGTTCTTGCTCCTGAGCACTCTTTAGTTGAAAAAATTACGACAGACGAGCAAGAAGAAGCGGTACAAGCTTATTTAGAAAAAGTAAAGCATAAGAGTGATCTTGAGCGTACAGATCTTGCAAAAGAAAAAACAGGTGTGTTCACTGGTGCATATGCTGTGAATCCTGTTAATGGCGAGAAAACACCGATTTGGATTGCTGACTATGTATTAGCGACATATGGTACAGGTGCGATCATGGCTGTTCCAGCACATGATGAGCGTGACTATGAATTTGCAAAACAATTCGGTCTTGAAATTAAAGAAGTTGTAAGCGGAGGAAATATTGAAGAAGAAGCTTACACTGGTGACGGAGAACATGTTAATTCAGGCTTTTTAAATGGACTTGGAAAAGAAGAAGCAATCAATAAAGCAATTGATTGGCTTGAAACAAATGGGAAAGGCGAAAAGAAAGTCACATACAGACTGCGTGACTGGTTATTCAGCCGTCAGCGTTATTGGGGTGAGCCGATTCCAATCATTCATTGGGAAGATGGCACGATGTCAGCTGTTCCTGAAGAAGAACTGCCATTAATATTGCCAAAAACGACTGAAATTAAACCATCTGGAACAGGTGAATCACCGCTCGCTAATATTAATGAATGGGTGAACGTTGTTGATCCGGAAACTGGTAAAAAAGGTCGCCGTGAAACGAATACAATGCCGCAATGGGCAGGAAGCTGCTGGTATTATTTACGTTATATTGATCCGAAAAATGATCAGTATTTAGCAGATGATGAGAAGCTTAAACAATGGCTGCCAGTTGATATTTATATCGGTGGTGCGGAACATGCTGTTCTTCACTTGCTTTATGCTCGTTTCTGGCATAAATTCCTTTATGATATCGGTGTAGTACCGACGAAAGAGCCATTCCAAAAGTTATTTAATCAAGGAATGATCCTTGGAGAAAATAATGAAAAAATGAGTAAATCAAAAGGAAATGTCGTAAACCCTGATGAAATCGTGGAGAGCCATGGTGCTGATACACTTCGTCTTTATGAAATGTTCATGGGACCGCTTGATGCATCTATCGCCTGGTCAACAACAGGTCTTGATGGTGCGAGAAGATTCCTTGACCGTATTTGGAGATTGTTTGTGGAAGACAATGGTGAGTTAAGTCCGAAAATTGTTGATGAACAAAGTGATTCATTAGAACGCGTTTACCATCAAACAGTGAAAAAAGTAACAGAGGATTATGAAAACTTACATTTTAACACAGCTATTTCTCAATTAATGGTATTCATTAATGAAGCATATAAAGCGACTGTTTTACCGAAGGAATTTGTTCAAGGCTTCGTTAAATTAATAGCGCCAATCGCTCCTCATATTACTGAAGAGCTATGGACAAAACTTGGCGGAACTGAAACAATTTCATATGAAGCATGGCCGGCATATGATGAATCAAAATTAGTGGAAGCTGAAGTGGAGATTGTCGTTCAAGTAAATGGCAAAGTCCGTGCGAAACTAAGTGTATCAAGAGAGGTAACGAAAGAGCAGCTTGAAGAGATTGCACTTTCTGATGACAGAGTGAAAGAGCAGATCGAAGGCAAAACGATTCGTAAAGTAATCGCCGTACCTGGTAAGCTTGTTAATATCGTTGCGAATTAAATAATGAATAGCGAAAGCAGCCCCAGTCTAATTGTTTTAGATGGGGCTATTTTTTCATGTTTTTAAAATGGTCTATAAATTGTTGGGGGTCTGTTTTTACAAAGTAGGCAAACAATCCGGAAGTTGTATGTAAATAAAGACAGCCATATAGATTAGAAACAGAACGATAAGACATATCGAGAACTTGTTTAAGGGAAAACTCATTCAAAGGAGTAAGGATTTTATTTTCTACCAAGTGAATTTCATATTCTATTTCTTTACTTATTTGTTCATTATAATGAATGATTCTTTCTACCTTTACATATGTTTGCTTAGCGATTATTTTCATTAAGAACACCCGATTCCGTTAATATATCGTTAATCGTAACATACTGAGTGGAAGTGATACAAAGTCATTTGTTATAATACGTTTATACATATTGAAAGGGTGAAAATAATGAAAGAAATTACGACAGAAGAGCTTAAGAAAAGATTAGAGAGTGGAGAAGACTTAGAGTTAATTGATGTTCGCGAAGATGAGGAAGTAGAAGGCGGTATGATTCCAGAAGCAAAGCATATTCGCATGTCTGAAATTCCTGAAAAATTAGCCGAGATCGATAAGGAAAAGGAAACAATTTTCATTTGCCGTTCGGGTGGAAGAAGCGGAAGAGTATGTGAGTACCTTGAAGAGCAAGGCTATGATGTTGTAAACATGGTCGGCGGTATGCTTGAGTGGGAAGGGAATACAAAACCGAAAAGTGAGCTGGCATAAGTTCCTGTTTAATCAGGGGCTTTTTTTATTCACTTTGTTATAAAGTTGATCGGACAGACATACCATTTACTAGCCGCTTGATGACGAAAGGATGGTATGAAAAGATGAAGATCGCTGTTTTTGATGAAGAACATGAGAAGGATTTGCAGATAGAAGTGAATAAATTTCTGGAGACGATCACAGAAACACAGCTGAAAGATATAAAATACAGTGTTGCTATTGCAACAACAAGAGATGGGGAGCAGATTTATTGTTACTCTGCACTTATTTTATACCGTAACTAGGTTGTCAAAACTTGTCGCAGTTTCTTTATAATACGAAAAGTTGCTGATATATTTCAAAAATGAAAAAAAGTGATGCCTAGGCACCACTTTTTACATAAATCGCTGCGTTTTTCCCTGCTAATCTTCCGGTGACAAGAGCGGACGTTATGTTGTAGCCGCCGGTATAGCCATGGATATCGAGCACTTCACCGCAGAAGTACAAGCCTTTCTTACATTTTGAAGCCATTTCCTTCGGATGAATTTCTTTTACAGAAACACCGCCGCCGGTTACGAAAGCTTTATCGAGTGATAATGTACCATTTACTTTAAATTGAAACTGCTTGCAATCTTTTATAAATGAACGCAGTTTCTCATTGGAAAGATTCGCATAAGTGACGAGCGGATCAATGTCATTTTTCTCAAGTAAAAAGAGCAGATATCTTTCAGGAAGCAAGCCTTTTAATGCATTTTTGATTGCTTTTTTTGAGTCGTTTTTAAGTTCGCTCACAACAGATTGAAAAAACTGTTCCTCATTTTTATCTGGTACAGCGTCAATTGACATAGTAATTTCATTCGTTTTAAATTTCTTTAATGCTTTTACAACGAACTGGCTGCATCTAAGGACGGCTGGACCTGATACTCCGAAATGGGTGAAGATCATATCCATCTTATGTGAGATAATGGCTTTTCCTTTCGGATTCAATACACTTAATGAAATATCTCGTAAAGACAGTCCCTGCAAAGTCTTTTCTTGAATAAATCTTTCATTAGATGTAATAGGAACTTCTGTTGGAAACAGCTCGGTAATCGTATGGCCTGCTTTTTCTGCCCATGCGTAGCCGTCACCTGTACTGCCGGTATGCGGAACACTTTTTCCGCCGACAGCAATAACGACCGATTTTGTGCCGATATCTTCTCCGTTCATTAATGTAATGCCGACAACTTTTTCATGGTCATAATTTACTTTTTTGACGGATTCATTCGTGCGAATTTCCACATTCAGCTTTTTGAGCTGATTAATGAGTGCATCAACAACAGATTGTGCTTTATCTGTCACTGGAAACATTCGGCCATGGTCCTCTTCTTTTAACTCCACACCAAGATTTTTAAAGAAAGAAATAATATCTTCATTGCTGAATTCAGAAAAGGCACTATATAAAAAACGTCCATTGCCTGGAATATGTTTAATAATTTCATCGATCGGAAGTCTGTTCGTTACATTGCAGCGACCGCCGCCTGAAATGGCAAGCTTCCTGCCAAGTTTATTCCCTTTATCAATTAGCAGTACTCTTTTAGATCCTTCCCCTGCGGCAATTGCTGCCATTAAACCAGAAGGGCCTCCGCCTATAATAATTACATCGTACATCATTTAAGTCACAACCTTTAATATTTCTTGCATTATCCTATTATAGCCGAATCGAAGAAAAAGAAAAATGAAACTTCTGGGTCATGAATAACGTAGAAATTTTGATAAGATTATAACATGTATTATGATAGTTGTATGTTAGAATAGAGAAGTTGAATCTTCAGAGAGAAAAATGGTGAAAATAGAAGATGTCGAATAAATTTTTAAGAGGAACGTTCGTTTTAACGCTAGGTACATATATTTCAAGAATTTTAGGCATGATTTATATTATTCCGTTTACGGCGCTTGTTGGTTTAAATGGAAATCTATTGTACCAGACAGGCTATGCGCAGTATACAATTTTTTTAAGTATCGCAACTGCAGGATTTCCGGCTGCGGTATCAAAATATGTTTCAAAATATAATGCTTTAGGTGATTATGAAACGAGCAGGAGAATGTTTAAAGCAGGGCTTCGTGTTATGTTATTAACCGGGATACTCGCTTTTCTTGTTTTGTTTTTTTTAGCTCCTTATTTTGCAAAGGGAGCCTTATCAACAGACCAGTTAAATGGTATAACTGTCGAAGATGTTACGTTTGTTATTAGGATGGTAAGTACTGCTCTATTAGTTGTACCGATTATGAGTTTAATGCGAGGCTTTTTTCAAGGGCATCAATCAATGGGACCGACAGCTATTTCTCAAGTTATTGAGCAGTTAGTGAGAATAGCATTTTTATTGGGAGCGACGTATTATATTTTAAAAATAATGGATGGTGGAAATCTTGTCTTAGCAGTTGGTTATGCGACTTTGGCAGCGACAGTTGGAGCAATTGGAGGATTAATCGTTCTAATGGTTTATTGGTTGCGCCGCAAGAATAGCCTGCTTGCTATGAAAGAAAATGAGATTCCAGCACATGAGGTTTCGATTAAGTCTATTTTTAAAGAAGTTTTGAGATATGCGGCACCATTTGTATTTATCGGATTGGCTATTCCAATTTATCAGTTAATTGATACATATACCTTTATAGGGGCGATGAGAGCGGCAGGATATAAGGAAATAATAACTGACCACTATGCTATTACAGTCAGCATGCTTCCAAAACTGATTATGATTCCCGTATCACTTGCAACAGCTTTCGGTTTAACGCTTATCCCATCTGTAACAGAGGCATTTACAACTAAAAATTATGAAGGATTAAGAAGGCAGATCGATCAGACATTGCAAATTATTATGTTTTTAGTATTGCCGGCAGTTATCGGTTTATCTGTTTTAGCAGGACCTGCCTACAGTGTGTTTTTTGGTGTAAAGTCATTGGAACTAGGAAAAGATATTTTAATGTGGTATGCACCAGTTGCATTATTATTTTCTTTATTTACTGTTAATGCAGCGGTATTACAGGGAATGAATAAACAGAAATTAGCAGTTATTAGCTTAGTCCTTGGCATTTTAGTGAAACTGGCATTAAACATTCCTCTTATTCAGATGTTTCAAAGTGTTGGCTCGATTGCAGCGACAGCTTTAGGATATTTAGTTTCATTGATTTATGGATTCGCAATGATTAAACGCCATGCAAATTACTCATACGGGGTGCTTATCAAAAGGACGTTTTTAATTATTGCCTTCGGAATATTCATGGGACTGACTGTTTCTGTGACACAATCAATATTAGATATATTTATTACATATTCTGATGGAAGAACGCAATCTGTCACTGTTTTAGCTATTTCTGTTATAGTCGGCGTGGCAGTTTACTTATATGTGGCATATCGATCACATCTATTAGAAAAATTGTTCGGAAGCCGGATTTTGAAATTTATCCCTGGAAGAAGAAGAGAATATTAAGTAAAAGCAGAAACTCGGTAAAATACCGGGTTTCTTTTATAAAAAGTGGAAGGTGAAAAGATTGCGTATTGATAAATTGTTAGCGAATACAGGCTATGGAAGCCGAAAAGAAGTAAAACAATTATTAAAATCAGGTACTGTTTTTGCAGATGGAGAAAAAGTGAAAGATCCAAAAACACATGTGGACCCGGAAAAACAGCAAATAACGGTCAATGGAGAAACGATAGAATATAAGGAATTTATTTATTTATTATTAAATAAGCCTGCGGGCTTTATTTCCGCAACAGAAGATGAATACGATGAAACTGTTCTGGATTTGCTTGAAACAGAAGATATTATTTATAAGCCATTCCCAGTAGGCAGACTGGATAAGGATACAGAAGGTCTTTTATTATTAACGAATGATGGACAGCTTGCACATCAATTGCTTTCACCGAAAAAACATGTTCCAAAAACGTATTATGCAAAAATTTTAGGTGAAGTCACAGATGATGATAAAACTGCTTTTGAAAATGGTGTGGAACTTGATGACGGATATATAACAAAACCTGCAAAACTTCACATTATTACATCAGGACCTGAATCAGAAATCGAGTTAACGATAACAGAAGGAAAATTCCATCAAGTAAAAAGAATGTTTATTGCAGTAGGAAAGAAAGTACAGTATTTAAAACGAATAACAATGGGACCATTATGTTTAGATGAAGAAGAATTAAAACGCGGAGAGTATCGTGATTTGACAGAAGAAGAAGTCGAGTTACTTAAAAATTATAAACCTGAATAATACAGAAAAAAGGCTGTCCCCTATAGACAGCCAATATGTATTTATTTATTTATTTAATTTTTCTTTTATGGATCTTTAAGAAGTCAATTTTACTTTTTTCTTTGTCGCTGCCCATCTTCCTCTACTCGGGCTGTGAACTAAATCATTATATGCAAGTACATTTAAATCGCGCTGCACTGTTCGAGGAGTAATACCAAATTCGTCGACAAGTTGCTGTGTCGTCACAGTTCCTTTCTCATGAATAAACATGTAGACTGATTTGATTCTAGTTAGCATACGGTTTGTTGAAGGTTTCAAAAAACCACTCCTTATCGTTTGATCGCACTGGCAAAGCCTATTACAACCTTTCGATGCTGGAACTACAGATGTCATGACAAAGTATAAAATTTGCTATATCTACAGTTTACACGATTTCGACACTAACATTCTAGGGAAAAGCTTAATTTACAAAAAATTTACATAATTTTGCGGATTTTCTGTATAAATGGCCTCCTCATAGATCCAGTCTCATTATTCGATGGCATAATGAATATGTCGAAAAATAAAAGTGGACTTATATAATCACTATATGAAGTGTATTTTAGAGAATATACCTATAATTTTAAATAAAGTGAAACTTCCATC
>NZ_BCVG01000115.1 GCF_001591625.1 Metabacillus fastidiosus NBRC 101226 | reverse complement strand
AATAGAAGTTTCACTTTATTAAACAGCGCCCCCCTCTTTTCTGTGATAGAGGAAACAGGAAGGATGTCATTACATCAATATTGAGCCAAATTAAATTTATTATTACATTCCCCTGAGATAATAAGTGCTAATTTCCAGTCATACACATAATTAAGGATGGAAATTGAGGTGATATGTTGAAGAGGGATTATTTAATTAAACCAGTGATCAATGAATCTTATAAACAGATAAGCTATGGTTCAGGCGTTTATTTATATGATAAAGACGGGAAAAAATATTTGGATGGTTCTTCCGGAGCTGTTACATGCAGTTTAGGACATGGGGTAAAAGAAATAATTGAGGCAATGAATAAACAGGCAGAAAAAGTTTCATTCGTCTACCGATCTCAATTTACGACAGAGCCGGCGGAAAAATTAGCGGAGACAATCGCGAAACTGGCACCGGCTGATTTAAATTGGACTTTTTTCGTCAACAGCGGTTCAGAAGCAACTGAGACAGCGATGAAAATTGCGATTCAATATTGGCAGGAAAGAGGACAATACCGGAAAACGAAAATTTTATCAAGATGGATGAGCTATCATGGAATTACAATCGGTGCATTATCACTGTCAGGCCATACGGACCGCCGTTATCGATTTGTTCCATTGCTCGATGAAAATCCTGTTATTTCGCCTCCATATTGTTATCGTTGTCCATATAATGAATCATTTCCGAGCTGTGGTCTTCAATGTGCAAATGAACTGGAAAGAGCGATAAAAAGGATTGGAAAAGATCATATTGCTGCCTTCATTGCAGAGCCGATTGTCGGAGCAGCCGGAGCGGCTATTACACCTCCTGACGGATATTATGAAAAGATAAGGGAAGTTTGTGACCGCCACGAAGTGCTCTTTATCGCAGATGAAGTAATGACGGGAATTGCCCGGACCGGAAAAATGTTTGCGATAGAGCATTGGAATACCCGCCCTGATATGATCGTGCTTGGAAAGGGCTTAACGGCCGGTTATACACCGCTTGCAGCAACAGTTGTAAGCGACCGTGTAATGGAGCCAATTCTCTCGGGTTCCAAGCAGATTATGAGCGGACATACGTACAGTGCGAATCCGCAATCAGCAGCAACGGCGCAGGCAGTGCTTGATTATATGAAAGATTATTCACTCACAGAAGCCGCGAGAGAAAAAGGAAAATATCTTCTAAATAAGCTTCAGCATCTTCAAACATCTTCAAATATGATCGGTGATATTAGAGGAAAAGGTCTTCTAATTGGAATCGAATTTATTTCAAACTTCAAAAATAAACAACCTTTTAATAAACAGATGAATGTCACAAATATGATAGTAAAGCAAGCACAACTAAATGGACTATTAATCTATCCGTCAGCGGCAGGAATAGAAGGGGATTCAGGTGATGCTGTATTAATTGCACCGCCTCTTACGATTACAGAGCTTGAAATGGATGAGCTTGTTTCTTTATTTAAAAAGACGATAAAAGAGATAGAAAATCAGTTTGGAATCTCTTCTTAAAAGGGATGTGGGCAAATGGGTCAAAAAGTGAAAAAAATAGAAGAAGTGCTTGATGTCATAAAGAGCGGATCAACGATTATGATCGGCGGCTTTGGTGGAATAGGAAATCCCCCAACACTAATTCAGGCGATACTGGAGCGGGGAATCCGAGACCTTACGATTATATGCAATGATACAGGTTTTCCTGCAATCGGCGTCGGTAAACTGATTACAAACGGGAGGGTGAAAAAAGTAATTGTCTCCCATATCGGTTCAAATCCAATTGCAGGAAGGCTGATGGAAGAAGGCAAGCTGGAAGTGGAATTTTCTCCGCAAGGAACATTGGCAGAAAGAATCCGTGCCGGCGGTGTTGGTTTAGGTGGTGTATTAACAGATGTCGGCATCGATAATGAAATCGTGCAAAAAGGAAAGAAAATCGTGGAAGCTGATGGTCGTAAATATTTACTCGAAACAGCTTTAACTGCTGATACAGCAATTATTTTTGGAAAAGAGAGCGACCATTTCGGTAATCTTATTTACGATAAAAGCGCAAGAAATATGAATCCGTTAATGGCAATGGCTGCTGACTATACAATCGCGGAAGTCGAATCGATTGTTCCAGACGGTTCTCTCGATGCGGAATCCATTATTACACCTGGTGTTTTCGTTCAAGCTGTCATAAAAACAGATGGGGTGAACTGGAAATGGGTTTGGGAATAGAGATCAGATCGAGAATTGCAAGACGTGCTGCACAGGAAATTTCAGATGGCATGATCGTTAATTTAGGAATAGGGATTCCGTCACTTGTCGCCAATTTTTTAGAAAATAAGAAAAATGTGATGATCCAGGCGGAAAACGGAATACTTGGGATCGGAAAATCGCCTGCTAAAGGGCTTGAAGATAAAAACTTATGCAATGCCGGGGGCTACCCTGTAACAGTCTGTGAAGGAAGCTCCTATTTTGACAGCTCCATCGCATTTGGGATGATTCGTAAAGGTTATATCGATATGACCATTCTCGGTGCCCTGCAGGTGAGTGAGAAAGGAGATCTTGCAAACTGGATCGTTCCGGGGAAAATTGTACCGGGGATGGGCGGTGCGATGGAGCTTGCCCAAAAAGCAAAAAAAGTCGTCGTTCTTATGAATCATGTAACGAAAAAAGGGGAGCCAAAAATAATGGAAACATGTACCCTCCCGCTTACATCAAAAGCATGTGTACAGCTCATTATTACAGATAGAGCTGTTATTGAAGTGACGAATGAGGGGCTTGTACTAACCGGTATTATGTCTCCATTTACAGTAGAGGAAGTTATTCATTCAACAGCTGCTCCTTTAAAAATAAGAAAAGAGATAGAAGTTATTTTTTGAAAAAGGGGATGGATGCGGGGATGGAAGAGTTAAAAAAGAGGGTATGCAGATGGATTGAAAGCCAGGAACAGTCCGCCGTTACATTGCTTCAGCAGGTTGTGCAGGAGCGAAGTATTCAAGGAGAGGAAGCGTCTGCACAAGCAATTATTTTAGAGAAATGCCGCCAGCTAGGCCTCGCGATTGATTTATGGGAGCCGAGTAAAAAGCTGATGGAATCACATCCTCATTTTTTCACGGTGAGAAATCATTTTAAAAACAGTCCTAATATTGTTGCTCTTTTAAAAGGATGCGGGAACGGGAAATCGATTATTTTAAACGGACATATCGATGTTGTCCCTGAAGGTGATCTGGAACAATGGGAGCATGATCCGTATAAAGCTGAAATAGAGGACGGAAAAGTGTACGGGCGTGGAACGACAGATATGAAAGGCGGAAATATTGCCATGCTTATGGCGATAGAAGCAATTAAAGAAAATGATATAAAGCTTAAAGGAGACATTATTTTTCAAAGTGTTATAGAAGAGGAAAGCGGCGGAGCGGGAACACTTGCTGCGATACTGAGAGGGTATAAGGCAGATGGAGCTATTATTCCTGAACCGACAAATATGAAAATATTCACGAAACAGCAAGGCTCCATGTGGTTCAGGCTGAAGGTAAAGGGGAAAGCGGCGCATGGAGGCACAAAATACGAAGGTGTAAGCGCTATCGAGAAGAGTATGGTTGTTATTGAGCAATTAAGGCAATTAGAGAAAAGAAGAAATGACCGTATAAACGACCCGTTATATAAAAATATTCCGATTCCTATCCCGATTAATATTGGCAAGATAAGCGGTGGAACATGGCCGTCTTCTGTCGCTGATTTAGTCATTTTAGAAGGAAGATGCGGAATAGCTCCAAATGAAGATATTCATGATGCGAAAAAAGAAGTGGGAGATTTTTTAAATACATTATGTGAAATTGACGGCTGGTTCAAAGATAATCCTGTCGAGCTTGAATGGTTTGGTGCAAGGTGGCTTCCGAATGAAATGCCTGGTGACCATGAGCTTGTTACTCTGTTGAAAAAGGAATATAAAGCATTGCGAGGGGAAGATGCAGTAATTGAAGCTTCTCCTTGGGGAACAGACGGAGGATTATTATCAAAAGCAGGCCATATTCCAACCGTTGTTTTTGGTCCGGGTGAAACGAAAGTTGCTCACTTTCCGAATGAATATATTGAAATACAGAAGATGATCGATGCGGCAAAAATTATTGCGTGTCTGCTTATTGAATGGTGCGGACCGGTAGACTAGTGCGGTTTAGAACAGACGGGCTGATTCATTTTAATGAATCGGCTTTTTAATTTGGTAAAGAGAACATACATAAAATATGAACTATCGGCAAATAATGGATATATTAACAGGCAGGAAGGTGCAGCATGGTAACGTTATTATATATCGGAATTTTTATAGCGGTAATGCTGTTAATGGCTTTTATTGATACATTCATTTACGGGGATTCGATATTACAGCATTTTTTTTATTTCCTTCATTATGATCCGGGTACCCGTAAATGGTTTATGTATATCCCTATTATAATGGCCCTTATCAATTGCATCATAATAGATCGTAAAAGAAAAAAGGAGAAATAGCTTAGGAGGATTATGTAATGCAATCGAACAAAAAAGAAATGATCACTCTTTGGCAATTTTTCGTTTTAATAACGCTTTTTAATATGGGAGGCTCCGTTATTATCGGCCAGGCTTATGAGGCAGGGCAGGATGCCTGGATTGCTGTTATTGTGAGTGGAGTGATTGGTACAGCCATTATGCTCCTTTATTATTATTTAATAAAATATTCGAATGAGAAAAATTACTATTTACTAATGAAAAAAGCAGTGGGAAAATGGGCTGCAAAGTTTTTAATCTTTCTGTATATTCTTTACTTTTTCTATAGCTCAGGCGTTGTTATAAGAGATTTGGGAGAACTCATGGTTTCTTCCATTTTTGTTAATACTCCACTTGAAGTATTTTGTGTCACATTAACGCTGACGATTGCTTATATGCTTAAGCTTGGGATTGAAATATTAAGCAGAACAACTGAGATTTTTTTTCCTTATTTTGCGATATTTATTATTTTTGTAGGACTTGGAGTTCTTTTCAGCGGAAATATGGAGTTTGAAAATCTTCTTCCTATTATGCCAGAAGGAATTCAGCCGATCATAAAAAGTGTTTTTCCGTCCATGATTACATTTCCATACGGTGAGCTAATTGTTTTTACAATGCTGTTTCAACATTCGGGACGAAAGAAGCAGCTGGCAAAGGTAGTTGCTTTCGGGGTATTTATCAGTTTTCTTTTGCTTTGCTATTCAACTCTTATTCAGATTATGACTTTAGGTTCTGACATGAGGATAAGATCCAATTTCCCTTTATTGAACGTGGCAAGGGAAATATCGCTTTTAAATTTTATAGAACGTGTCGACCTTCTTATCGTCTTTGTGATGATGCTGGGAGTTATTGTGAAAGCCGGTATCCTTTTTTATGGAGGATTATTAGGTATACAGCATATTGCGGATATTTCTTACAGAAAATTTGTTTTGCCAATGAGTATGATTGTTGCTTTCATTTCCGTATTTGTTGCTGATACTTATGTCGAGCATATTGAAGAAGGCTTGAAAGTCATCCCTCTCCTTCTTAACGTACCTTTTCAGTTCATCATTCCTTTTTGTTTATTTTTATTGTTAATGATTAAAAAAATAAAGAAAAAGGTGGGAGCAAATTGAAGCTGACAGGACAATTTTTTAAAAATAAAAATAATAAAACTTCTAATTCCTTCAATGAGATAGTAGAAAATTCGGAAACAGACAGAGAACTTAGCAGCAATGTTAAAAGCAATGAAGACGCTCTAAACGAAATATTCAGCAGTTCGATCGATTTTACTGTAAACGAAATAATAATGGCGGGAAAAAAGGGACTAGTCGTTTATTTAAATTCAATGGTAAATGCGGAGCGTGTGTATGAAGAAGTGAAAGGGACAGTCATTCAGTTATCTTCAAAAGAAGATATATCATTTTCACATATTCAAAAGTCTTATTTCACTGATCAAAAAAGTTTTTTTGTTAAAACTTATCATGAATGTGTGTGGAATATTTTGAACGGTGCCGTCATTGTATTTTTGGATAGTTATAAAGAAGCACTCGCAATTGAGGTAAATGGATTTGAGACACGCTCCATTACAGAGCCAAGCACACAAACAGTTATTAGAGGGCCTAAAGACGGTTTTGTTGAGTCTATTCAAACAAATATAAGTCTCATAAGAAGAAGAATAAAAAATCCCCGCCTGACCTTCGAGCAGTTTATCATGGGCTCAGAATCAAGGACGACAGTCGTCATAGCATCTGTCAAAGGAATAATGAATGAAGAAACTCTTAAAGAGATAAAAACGAGAATTGAACAATCTGATGTCCCGGCTATATTAGATTCAGGGAATATAGAAGAACTTATTTCCGATAATATATATACGCCGTTCCCACTTATTTTCAACTCGGAAAGACCTGATACCATAGCTGCGAATTTAATGGAGGGAAAGGCTGCGATTTTAGTAGACGGCAGTCCTTTTGTATTACTTGCACCATGTGTTTTCTCTGATTTTTTTCAGACGGCGGAAGATTATTACCAGCCTTTTTTTATGGCGTCTTTTTTAAGGATAATCCGTTATATTTCTTTTATGATAGCCCTTATTATGCCTTCTTTATATGTAGCTATTACGACATACCATGTTGGCCTGCTTCCGACACCGTTATTGATTAGTATCCAGTCACAGAGGGAAGGTGTTCCTTTTCCGGCTGTGATTGAAATTTTAATAATGGAGTTTGCCTTTGAAGTATTAAGGGAAGCGGGTGTCAGAATGCCGAGAGTTGTCGGACAGACAGTATCGATCGTCGGCGCCCTTGTGATTGGACAAGCAGCGGTGGAAGCGGGAATTGTATCAAATGTACTCGTCATTATCGTTGCCTTTACAGCTATTTCGAGCTTTGTTACACCAATATACAAATTTTCGATCGCAACGAGAATATTAAGGTTCGTCCTAATATTAGGAGCCTCGGCTATGGGATTGTACGCTATTCTTTTATTGCTTGTTATTATGGTTGCTCATTTATCCGGTTTAAAATCGTTCGGTATTCCTTATTTAACACCAATTGCCCCTCTATCACCTGATAACCAGGATGATGTTTTTATCCGTTTTCCAATCGGGGCAAATAAGAAAAGGCCAACTTATTTAAAACCAAAAATGGAAAATAATATGGCGAAACAGGGTGGGAATAAAAAATGAAAAAAAACATTTTATTAGGGGGAATGGTGCTTTCTCTTTTTTTCTTAACGGCATGCTGGGACCACAAGGAATTGAATGATATCGGGATTGTATCCGGGATCGCGGTGGAGAAGGGAGAAAGGGATAAATACCGTTTTACCGTTGAAGTAATTAATGCTTCAGAGCTTTCGAAGCAAGGTGCACAAGGAAATACACCTGTTATTTCCTACAGCTTAGAAGGGAATTCGATTGCTGAATTAACGACGAAAGTAACGAAAGGCTTAATGAGAAGCCCTGAGTATTCCCATACGAGAGTCGTTGTTATTGATGAGGAGATCGCAAAGGAAGGCTTGCTTGAATTTCTTGATTTCTTTGAAAGAACCGGCGAAATACGCAATGATTTTAATATTTTTATTTCAAGAGGAGTAAAAGCTTCTGATGTGATTACAGTAGTCGATCCGGTACAGAAGATTCCAGGAATAAAAATGAATACTCAGGCTCAGAACTTCTTTAAAGAATGGGGAGGAGATCCTAATGTAAGAATGACTGATTTCATTCGCGCGTTAACATCTAAAGGGAGAAATCCGGTTGCGCAGGCTGTTACAATTGAAGGAAACCCGGCTGTTGGGAAATCAGTAGAGAACAATAAAGAAGTCGTACCACCGGCGAACTTTGTGCTGGACGGGCTGGCGGTATTTAAAGCTGATAAATTAGCAGGTGTGATGTCTGTGGAAGATACACGAAATTATTTATGGACACAAAATTTGAAAAGAACTGTTTTAACTGTTTCCTGTGAGCAGGATAATCGTTATATTGATATTCAAATTATATCATCTAAGACGGATAAGAATGTTCAGTATAAAAATGGCAGGCTTTACATAGATCTTGAAATTGACGGTGAGGCAAAACTGCTTGGAACCCAATGCTCACACGATTTAAAACTCATTAAAACAATGAATCTATATGAGGATTATATGAATAAGGAAATAAGCAAAATGATAAAAGGAACGATTGAGAAGGTACAGTCCGAATATCATTCAGATATATTTGGATTCGGTGAAGTACTGAGAAGACAAGATTACAAGTCGTTTAAGAAGCTGGAAGATGAATGGAATGAGATTTTTACAGAAGCAGAAGTAAACATTGTTTCCGATCTTCATCTGCGTCGTTCAGGAATTAGAAACCGCAGTTCTATTACGGAATATGAGAGAAATGAACGAGAATAATAAAGGGGTATGAAGTATAAAATGGTGTAAGGAGGCCTTTTTTCACATGTTGGGGGTGGGATGGATCAGAAAGAGAACAGTGGAAGAAAGAATGGTGACAAATACAGCATTTGCGGCTCTCACTATACTGGACTTTTATAATGAAAGATTAAAAATAGAAGAATACCGCGGGAATTTGCGAGAATTATTGAATACCTGTTTGGAAATAGCGGGTGAAAATAAGTTCACAAAGCTGATCATAAAAGTAAAATCAGCTGATCAGCTTTTACTGCTCGAAAGCGGATTTACGCTCGAAGCGGTCATAAAAAACTATTTTTACACGGAACATGCTTATATATATTGTAAATATTTAAATGAAATAAGAAGAACGACTTCCAAATGGATAGATGAAGACAGGCTGATCGAAAACGTAAAAGCATTAGAAATCAGTCCTTTAAAAGATATTTCGGCCTCCTTTCACATAAGAAAAGCGGTAATAGATGACTGCCTTTCATTATCAAATCTATATAAAGAAATTTTTGATATTTATCCTGTACCAATTACGGATCCTTCTTATATTGAAAAAACGATGAAGGAGGGGACGATTTACTACTGTATTGAGCATGAGAATAAAATTATAAGCGCGGCATCAGCCGAAATAAATGATAAACATTGCAATGCCGAAATAACAGATTGTGCAACATTACCTCCTTACCGCAAACATCAATTCATGCAGCATCTCATTACCGCTTTAGAAGAAGAATTAAGAAAGAAACATATTTTTTCGGCCTATTCTATTGCGCGTGCCCCTTCTTTCGGAATGAACAAAGTCTTTTATCAGCTTCATTACACATATACGGGAAGGTTGATAAACAATTGTTATATATACGAAGAGCTGGAAAATATGAATGTTTGGTGCAAGGATTTATCTCGAAATAAAACTTTGTGAACGTAAAAACAGCCTGGATAGTCTCTCCTATATTATCTTTTTGCATAGTATGTTGTAAATGAGATTGGGGGAATGATTATGAAATTCGATTTATACAAACCAAGCAGACATTGGAAAGAATTTGATCTTTGGAAAAATGTCACGGATGAGGAGTGGAATGACTGGTTATGGCAGCTTACACATACGATTCGAACACTCGATGATTTAAAAAAGGTCATCAATCTAACAAAAGAAGAAGAAGAAGGCGTGAAAATCGCAACGAAGACGATTCCTCTTAATATTACCCCATATTATGCTTGGCTAATGAATCCAGATGACCCAAGATGCCCGGTTCGAATGCAATCTGTCCCAATTTCAAAAGAAATGTATAAAACAAAATATGATCTTGAAGATCCGCTCTATGAAGATGAGGATTCTCCAGTACCGGGACTGACACACCGCTATCCCGATAGAGTACTGTTTCTCGTGACGAACCAATGCTCCATGTACTGCCGATATTGTACAAGAAGACGATTCTCAGGACAAATCGGCATGGGAGTTCCGAAAAAACAAATGGATGCGGCAATTGATTATATAAGAAATACATCTGAAGTCCGGGACGTATTAATATCTGGCGGCGACGGACTGTTAATTAACGACCAGATACTCGAATACATTCTGAAAAACTTAAGGGCAATCCCGCATGTAGAAATTATTCGGATCGGCACGAGGGCACCTGTCGTCTTTCCGCAGCGGATTACGGATAATTTATGTAATATTTTAAAAAAATATCACCCGGTCTGGCTGAATACTCATTTTAATACATCGATTGAAATAACAGAAGAAGCGAAAGAGGCATGTGAAAAACTTGTTAATGCAGGAGTACCTGTTGGCAATCAGGCCGTCATTTTAGCTGGTATTAACGACAGCGTCGGAATTATGAAAAAACTAATGCATGATCTTGTAAAAATAAGGGTAAGACCGTACTATATTTACCAATGTGATTTATCAGAAGGAATCGGACACTTTCGCGCACCAATTTCAAAAGGACTTGAAATAATGGAAGGGTTACGAGGACATACTTCAGGATATGCCGTGCCAACATTTGTGGTTGATGCTCCTGGCGGAGGCGGCAAAATTTCCTTACAGCCGAACTACATTATCTCCCAGAGCTCCGACAAAATCATACTCCGAAACTTTGAAGGTGTCATCACAAGCTATCCGGAACCAGAAAACTATATCCCAGGCCGTGCGGAAGAATATTTTGACAGCGTTTACAATGATAGAAAGCAAAAAACATCGAAAATCGGAATCGCCGGAATTTTTGAAGAGACACATCTGACGATTACTCCGAATAACTTAAACCGTCTGAAGAGAAGAGAAACTTATGAAACAGATCCATCTCATACAACATTAAAGGACCGCAGGGAAAAGCGGGATGAAATGAAGGAAAGAAAATATAAGAAGGAGCTCGAGAAGTATGAAACTAAAGATGGTGAAGGGTCATGAATTGTGAATGGTGCGGAGCGGAGAATGTTTTACAAACACATAACGATGTGTACTGGGAGCTGCCCGACGGAACGCGGGCAGTTCAGATTAAAAAAACACCATGTGTGAAATGCCCCAGCTGCGGGATGGAATATCAGATGGAGGAGACGGTGGAGGAGATTGAGGTTCAGCTCATGCTGATTAATTTGAAGCAGGTGCCGGAGTCGCTGACGTTTGAGGAGCTGATGAAGACGCCGAGGCATTTGAAGAGGAATTATTTTGATTTTTTGAGATAGGGAATGGGATGAGAGAGATTGTTAGGCTCATTTGTATGAAGCTTAATAATCTCTTTTTATCCCAGCCTTAACGGGCAGTAA
>NZ_BCVG01000114.1 GCF_001591625.1 Metabacillus fastidiosus NBRC 101226 | reverse complement strand
CTGATAGAAGTTTCACTTTATCGGATAATCGATATTTCCCAAAATCCGAAGATATACCAGCTAAATTTCAAGGATGTTGATTAGATCCAGTTTATCTGTCAGAATATTAACTTATACTTATGTAGATCTAGCTTAATTTTCCAATACTAAGCTTTGCTGGATATATATTGTGAATAAAAAAGAGAATGGAGAGGACCAGCCTCTCCATTCTCTTCTATTTTTGATTTTCCTGATATTCTTCTGAGCAGAAAGATTCGGGATTTTCTATCCATACATTTAAGATTTTCTCCTGCTCATTTAACTCAGAAGTTAATTGTATGAATTTTTCTTTATTTCCTTCGTCCAAGCTTTTATCAATTTCCCTTTTAAGTAAACTAATTTTTGAAATTAATTCAGCTTCTAATTGATGGTTTGATTGTTCATTTATTTGTTCCGATTGTTCAATATCGACTAAAAGCTCATTTTCCTCTTCTAATTCTTCTGTTTTATAATCACTTAATTTAGTTAATTTAAAACCACATTTACACATTGTTTCTTCTAAATTCAAAACATAAAATTCAGCATTTCCACAATATTTGCAAACAAGTTTCTTCATATAATCACCTTCCGACATATTGTATTTAACTATGTTTTCCAGATTATGATATGCAAGCCATTTCCTTTTGCTGAAAGTTTTATCTACTCTTTCTATACCCTTCCTTTGTACTTTTTTAACCTAGATTCCTTTACTGAAGAATCCTAAATCTTTATATGTTATATAGTTCCTCTGGATTGGATTGTTATTCCTTTTTTATAAGAAAGAGGATGAATAAATTTAGCTTCATTCTAAATGTGCTGTTTTAGTCAAAGAAATAACATATATTTTATGAAAAAGTTTTGAACCTTTTAAAAGTGGTTATATATCTAATAGAGCAAGAGATTATAAATTAAAACTCTAGGAGGCTGATAAAATGAACAACGTAAAAGTAGTACAAAATAGTGTGCAGACAAAAGAGGCAATCGACGAGTTTTTAAGAGAAGGTTTTACAAAAGGTGAAATTTACTTATTAGCTCATAACAAAAAGTTTTCAGAAGACTTAACAGATAAAACAGATACAAGTGACATTGGTATGGGAGAACAAGGTATCTTTCATTCTGTAGCAAATGTATTTCGCTCACGCGGAGATGAATTACGTTCGAAAATGCAATCTTTAGGGTTATCAAATGTAGATGCAGAGCGATATGAAGAAGAATTAGATGAAGGGCGTATTGTTGTTATCGCGACAAAATCAGCTTAATCTTTCATTATCAGGTTACTTTTGGATAGGAAACTAAAGGGATTCCTGTTAGTTTCCTATCCTATTTTAATCTATGTCATACAAAAACATAATAGACCGAAAAGCCACTAATATAGTTGGATTCCCTGATTATAGAATTGACATAAAGCCAGTATGTCATTACATATTTAAGGTATAAGGAGAATGAATATGAGATTTTCTAAACAAAGTTTAGGTAATTTAATAGGAAAAAAAGAACAAGCAAGACGTAAAACAAAACCAAGTCCCTGCTTAGATAAGTGTTTTGAGAAACCTATTATCCATAGACAAATACAGGGGGATAAAGTATATGTCCCATTAAATTTAAATAGAGTTTGGAATGAATTAAATTAAAAAATAACCGCTGTTTATGCGGTTATTTTTTAATGTTCATTAATTGGCATGTGGCGCTGGCTTTCCAGTTTGTTTTCCATCATATTTATATCATCCTGAAAGATTTCATGAATAGTCTTTTCACTTCCAAATAAAAAAATCTGATCTCCTTCATGAATTTGCGTATTGTAAATATTCCTTCTAATTTTTACATCGCCTCTTTTAATAAATAATACTACGAACTCCCGCTCCTCATATTCTGGCACTACCGCATTTAAAGTCTTATCGTATAGAGGAGATTCCTCATAAATATGGAGATTCATAACATAATCTTCTTTATCTGTTAAAAATACTTCCCTTATTGGCAAATCGCTTAGCTGAATATGTCTTTTCATATTTTTATTGAATAGTTTTGATAATTTCTTTTGAATAATTTTTGTTTTTAAAATAAGGAAGGAAAGTACAAATCCTCCGGCAATATATAAAACACTGTTTGTTTTGAGGTCATCTGATAGAAAGCTGCTAATAGATGAAATAATAACAGCGAGGGAAAAGGCTCCGAATAAAATAAGAAACCCAGCTAATTTTCTGCGAATAGGATGACCTAAAATAAGCTCAGATTCTCCAGTCGTAAAACCTGTTCCAGTCATAAGCGAGATGACTTGGAATCTGGACACCTCTAATTTCAGTCCGGTTAAATGAAATAAAATAACGTGAATCTCTATAACAGCTGCAATGATCACAAAATAGATAAGCAGGAAGATTAAGCTCATTTTTCACCCCAGATTAAAAATAATGATAATTGTTCGAAAAAAAATAGTTGAGCAATTTTTGCTCCAACACCTTCGTGATCTATTACCCCATTTCTTTTATAACAAAACAGAAACTTCTTTGTTTTATTTATTTGAAAATAGGGAATTAAAATAAAAAAACGTGTAAAAAGGAGTAAACATGAAGAAGTATAGAAATGGTGAAAACTGGAGTTGGTATCAATTTGAGAAAGATGAAATAAATGATATCAAACAGCTTATCGCAAGTGATACTTGTTCTAATACAGAATGGCTAAAGAAAGTCCCGAAGAATAAAATTAATCTCCTTAAAATTGAGATTCTTGAAGAAGGGAAAAAGATTGTAAAAGGTTCTCTTATTTATAAACAAAGTTTTGAAGATGAGCTGGACTATGAGATTTTCCACTTTTATTTAACAAAGGAAAGATTAATTACAGTTGATCTGGATCTTTCTGTTTTTAAATATATTAATGCTGATTCTATTTTTGAACAGATGGATAGGGCTGAAAATGCGTTAGATGGTTTTCTTATTTTTATTGGAGAATTAATGAATGAGATGCTGTACGGTATTGATCAATATGAAGAGGCTCTCAAAAAGCTAATATGGACAATGCATAAAAAGAACGATATTAGTATTCTTGATAAAATTTATAAGTTGAGACATGAATTGCTTTTATGGAAAAATATATTAATACCAATAAAAGAATTAAAAATGACGATTGAAGAAGTGTATCTTAGTGAAGTAACTGAGGGTGAAATATTTATTCGTACATGTAAACGTATTGAAAGGGCGATAGCGCTTCTTAATGAGTATGAACATGAGATAGATTCAATTATAAAATTGGAAGAAATTATTTCTTCTCATCGTGGAAATGAAATTATGAAAACATTAACAGTTATAACAACAGTTTTCACTCCGGTAATGGCTTTAGGGGCATTATGGGGTATGAACTTTAGAAATATGCCGGAACTGGAATGGAAATATGGTTATTTATTTTCTATCCTCCTCATTATCGCCTCCACCATTTTAATCTATTGGTTCATGCATGTGAAAGGATGGACAGGAGATCTTTTAAAAGGGAGGAAGAAGGGATCATTTTTTAAATAATAAAAGTATAAGCAGCTGCTGGATGAAGACTTGTTAATATAAAAGGAAATGGTAGTATTAAGCATATAGGACAAATTCCTATATGCTTTTTTAAATACTAACTGGGGGAAAGAGAAAAATGGCTGATTTACCAAATTGTCCAGAATGTCATTCACAATATACGTATGAAGATGGAAGTCTTCTCGTTTGCCCGGAATGTGCTCATGAATGGACATTAGAGACTGGAAATAATGAAGATGAGAAAATTATTAAAGATGCAAATGGAAATGTTTTAAACGATGGTGACTCTGTAACAGTAATTAAAGATCTTAAAGTAAAAGGAAGTTCTTTAGTCGTAAAAATAGGGACAAAAGTGAAAAACATACGTTTAGTTGATGGAGACCATGATATTGACTGTAAAATTGATGGTTTTGGACCTATGAAATTAAAATCTGAATTTGTTAAGAAAGTATAACAATACTTTATTTTCCATGAGAGATAATAGAACTATGTTCATAGCTTATCTATTTGATTAGAACGGAAAAGATTTAAACTAATAAAACGAGGAAGAAAAGTTCACTTTTCTTCCTCGTTTTATTAGTTTGAGTAGAATAAGCCAAAAATTGTACACAATAAAATAATTAAAAATTGAGATTTTCATATGATAAAATGAGGAATAGATGTTCATAACTATATAAGTATGAATTAATTTTATTGAATTTGTATTCTATATAAAAGAGTTTAAATTAAAATGGGGAATATAATAGAATTGAACTACTCACCGCTTAATTTCTGACGAAATTTGAAGCGGAAGATTCCTGCGAACACCAGTATATCCACCAGTTATTTAGCAGGCTAACCCCGTCGCACCGACGGTTAGCAGTACAGACGACTGAGATGGTCTCCTGCGGTGATACTATCTTGTACGTTGAACTCACCAAACGTCTTGCTTTCGCTTGGTTTTCGCAGCTTCAGTACGTTTGGAGGCGAATGGTGCTTGGATATTTTACGTGACAAAGCCTTTCTTGTCACAACCCTATATATCCAGTTTTCAAAGAACAACCTGTACAGGAATATTATGACATAAGAACATACGTTTTGTCTACCACTAACCGACATTCATCTCCCGCTTACTCATTGGGTTTCGCTCTTCACATTCCTTGAAGTGGGAGTCTTTTATTAAAAAAATGGAAATATTCCTTAAAAGAATGTATTTTATGTGAATTTAGTCGTAGAAACACCTAATAAAATTTAGATTTGTTATTATTAATATAATCGAATAATAGGAAAGGTGGCTAAACTGTAGAAGGGGACATCCATCGTCTCTGTTTATTTGGACAAAATATAACTTTGTAAAAAGAAAAGGGATGAATAAAGAAATAATGCGAAGTGATATAATGGTTGATAAAGATATTCAAGATACCCCTGTAGCGGTGCCAAAACAAAATTTATCACAAATTTTGGCACAAACTGTTAAGACTGGGATTATTAAATCAAATTTAGTTCCGATGTTAGCGGGACTAACATTGGCTTTATACACATATAATATTAGTCCGTTTGAAAAGATTCCGGAAATGATATTAGCTCTGATAGGTTCTGCATTAATAATTGGTGCAGCAGGTGCTTTTAATAATTTGTATGATCGTGATATTGATGCGGTTATGGAGAGAACAAAAAATAGACCGACTGTAACCGGCATGATTAAAGCGAAGTCCGTTTTATGGCTTGCTATCTCAATGACAGTTGTCGGATTAGGCGCTCTTGCTCTGACGACACCTTTAGCTGCAATTTTAGGATTTTTAGGTATATTTTTCTATGTATTCCCATATACAATGTGGACGAAACGTCGTACGATTTATAATACAGAAGTAGGAAGTATTTCAGGAGCAATGCCGCCGCTTATCGGTTGGGCTGCTATCCATCCAGATATAACACATCCTGCTATTATTGGGCTTTTCCTTATTCAAGTGATTTGGCAAATGCCGCATTTCTATGCGATAGCTATTCGTAAGCATGATGAATATAAAGCAGCAAAAGTACCAATGCTTCCAGTTGTAAAAGGTGTTAGAAGAACATATATCCAAACAAACGTTTATTTAGTTGTTTTAATTGCTGCAAGCTTTCTGTTCCAATCTTTAAGCCTTGGAATTACTTTAGTTGCACTCGTTCTAAGTATTGCATGGCTTGTTTTAAGCGTTTATGGCTATAAAAAAATGGATCCTGAAAAATGGGCAAGATCATTGTTTATTTTCTCTCTCTTCCATATGACGATCTTATTCTCAACAGTTATTATCTACTCTCTGATGGGAATTTTCTTTCAATTATAAAATATATAAATATAAAAACAGTACTAGGGGGAAACTCCTAGTACTGTTTTGTTTTGGAAAGATACATTAAATTAAATTATCTTATGGCAAGTTTAGCGGAAGCAAAGCACTTCCCATCTTGATTCAATAAATATAAATAAAAGGATACAAAATTAATGTATCCTTTAAAAATTGCTTAAAGCATATTAGGAGTCCATCCATTCCTGTGACCATTTTTCTATCTCTTTCATAAGAGGTTCTAATGCCAGTCCTTTTGCTGTTAAAGAGTATTCGATTCGAACCGGAGTTTCCGGAAATACTTCCCGCTTCACAATCCCCTCATTCTCCAAGTCCTTTAATCTCTCCGAAAGCACTCTGGCACTTACGCCGACAGAAGACTCAATATTACAAAAACGCTGTGGACCTTTCAATAGCTGATATATAACGAGACCAGTCCATTTTTGATTCAATATACTAATTGCTTTTTCAAATCGGGGACAGATTAGTGACTTGTCCATTTTGATCACTCCTTATTTTTATTATAGTCATAATCGAAAGGATTTTCTATCAATAGCTTACTTGACAGAAATAAATTGTAAAAATATAATTACTTACATAAAGTAACTAACTAATAAATTTCATTTAAAATATATTTTACTCTATGGGGTTAAACTAATTGTATTAAGGGAGGAAATCAGCATGGATTTTCATCGCAAGCCAAATATTTTTGTAAGTCATGTGAATATTAAAGTACAGGATTTAGAACGTTCTCTTAAGTTCTATGAAAAAATCATTGGATTTCAAGTTTTGGAACGTGTAAATAATATAGTGAAGCTGACAACTGATGGGAAAACGAGCTTATTATCGATTGAACAGCCGGAAAATGTTATACCAAAGCAAGGAAGAACGACCGGCTTATATCATTTTGCTATCCTTTTACCTAACCGTTCAGATTTAGCGGACATCATCAATCATTTTATAAAAAATAATATTCCTATAGGATCATCAGATCACCTTGTTAGTGAAGCTCTGTACTTATCAGATCCAGATGGAAATGGGATTGAAATTTATGTAGACAGGGACCCTTCGAAATGGAACTGGAATGAAGATCAAGTAGAAATGACGGTTGACCCGTTAAATTTTAAAGATATTCTTCAAGAGTTAAAGGAAGATAACTGGAAGGGCCTTCCTGAAGATATATTAATGGGACATATTCATCTGCATGTTGCTGATTTATTAAAAGCGGAAGAATTCTATTGTAAAGGACTTGGATTTGACGTTGTAAGCCGGTTTGGTCATCAAGCCATTTTTATTTCCACTGGGAAGTATCATCATCATATTGGGTTAAATACTTGGCAAGGTGTCGGCGCGCCGCGTCCTTTGGAAAATAGTGTCGGCTTAGACTCATTTTCTCTTGTATTACCGAGTGAAGAAGCAAGGGAAAAAGTAGTGGAGCAATTACAAAACATTGGTGCGTCAACAGAAGAGAAGAACGGGATCATTCTTACAGAAGATCCTTCCGGCAATAAGATTCAGTTATTAATATAGTAACAATATTTCAAAAAACTGGGATTTTACGATAAGTCCATAATAAGTTTTAAAAGCTGAAAGGCCTCTTTACGAAATCCTCGATTTTACTGGATTCTCATAAAGGGGCCTTCTCTTTTTTAGTTGTTAGCAGCTTTATTTAATCCACCCGGTTTGTTATGAACGGCTAATTTATTGAGCAAATCACTGCTTTCTGTATTAACACCAATTAGGTTTACTTTAGTACCATTTTGATAGTATTTAATAATAATCTTATCGATAGCACCGACTGCTGAATCATCCCATAAATGTGCATTTGTTAAATCAAGATCAATTTCTTCCACATCTTCTTTGTAATCAAAATTTCTGACAAAATCGCTAACAGAAGCGAAGAATAACTGTCCGGTAACACGATACACTTTTTTGTTCGAACCTTCCAAAGCTAAGCTTGTCACTTTCACTTTAGAAATCTTTGCTGCAAAAAAGACGGCACTCATTAAGATACCAACGAAAACACCTTTTGATAAATCATGCGTCATAATAACAGTTATAACAGTAACAACCATTACTAATGTATCTGTTAAAGGGGTTTTATGAATCATTTTTAATGAGGACCAGTCAAAAGTTCCGACCGACACCATGATCATAACACCGACAAGTGCTGCCATAGGAATTTTCACAAGGAAATCATTTAATAATAGGATTAATACCATTAAAAATACACCGGCAACTAATGTTGATAAACGCCCTCGGCCACCTGATTTTACATTGATGACAGATTGACCGATCATGGCACAGCCGGCCATTCCGCCAAATAAACCAGACACAATATTAGCAATTCCTTGCCCTCTTGCTTCTCTGTTCTTATCACTTTCTGTATCAGTCATATCATCAACAATTGTAGCAGTCAGTAAAGATTCTACTAATCCAACAATGGCGATTGCTAAAGAATAAGGGAAAATAATTTGCAATGTTTCAAAGTTTAATGGAATATCAGGCAATAAGAAAACAGGCAGTGTTTGTGTTAATTCACCCATATCACCAACCGTGCGCACATCGCTTCCAGTCATGATTGCAATAATTGTAATAACGATAATCGCGACTAGCGGAGATGGAACGGCTTTTGTAAAACGCGGCAAAATATAAATAATGGCAAGTGCTCCCGCTACCATTGCATACATTGGCAGAGACTCTCCTTCAAATTGAACGAGCTGAGCTGTAAAGATAAGGATTGCAAGTGCGTTAACAAATCCGGTCATAACTGATCTTGGAACAAACTTCATTAATCTTCCAAGCTTTAACACACCCATTATAATTTGCAGGATACCAGTCAAAATCGTCGCTGCAAGAAGATATTGCAATCCATGATCAGCAACTAATGTTGTCATCAGTAAAGCTGTTGCACCTGTAGCGGCTGAAATCATTCCTGGACGTCCACCCATAAAAGCAATTGTGACAGCAATACAAAATGAAGCATACAATCCAATCATAGGGTCTACACCTGCAATGATGGAAAATGCAATTGCTTCAGGGATTAATGCAAGAGCCACAACAATACCTGCTAATATATCGCCTTTCACATTCCCGAACCATTCATATTTAATTGTATTTGAATTCAAAACGACACCTCTTTCTTTTTCATTTTTATAATTATGACTTTCAACTCTCATGAAAGCCGGGTCCGCTGTTAACAAAATGAATTATATAAGTGTTTGACGATTTTGTGAAATTTGATGTAAGCGTGAACAGATAGAAAATACTTTCTTTTTCTTTTGTTTTCTAAGCCTTTTTAATAAATAGGATAATTATTAAAATAAAATTATTGAAAAATAGGGAAAAGTGGAAGTAATATGTAAGAGATTGGAGGAGTCAGAATGGACTTAATGTTACTGTTATCTTTTTTAGGAGCGGCAATCTTTCTTACTTTAATGCCGGGTCCGGATATTTTATTTGTTATTGCTCAAAGTATTTCACAAAATAAAAAAGCTGGAATAGCGACTGCGTTAGGACTATGTTCTGGACTAGTCGTGCATATAACAGCAGCTACCCTTGGTATTTCGGCTATTGTTTATCAGTCATCACTTGCTTTTGCGATTGTGAAGTATGCAGGAGCAGCTTATTTATTGTTTTTAGCATGGCAGTCCTTTAGAGACAGAGGAGATGCTCTTACGATAAATAGTCAGAAATCCTTAAAATACAAACAATTATATAAAAAAGGAATTTTAATGAACATTTTAAATCCGAAAGTGTCATTATTCTTTTTAGCATTACTGCCTCAATTTATTGATAAAACTGCTGGTCATATATCGGTGCAAATGCTTATTTTAGGATTTGTTTTTATGATTCAAGCACTTATTATTTTTATTGCAGTCAGTACATTATCAGATAAAATACGTCGATTGTTAATCGGTCATTCGTTTATTGGCAAGAGAATGAATATGATTCAAGGTTTATTGTTCACAATTATTGGTTTGCAGATCGCTTTTAGCAAAAATTAAACCGTTCAATTTTTACTTTTTTATAATAATAATGAAGCTAGAAAAAACCAAATTATTCTAGATTTTCCTCTGTTTTAATAGTATATTTTTACTCATTTTTTAATTTATTTAAAAAAATATAGAATATAATAGAAAAGGCAAGTATTTGCCTTTTGTTCACGCTTACATTCAGTTTCACAAAATTGTCAAAAAATTATATAATTTAAGACACCTATTAGCGTCCCGGCTTTCATGAGAGTTGAAAGCCACAATTTTAAAAAATTTAAAAGTAGTTAATGATTATCTTGTACTATAAGGTATATAATAGACTAGGTATTCTTCTTTCTATTATGTATTTTCATTAAAGATGATAAATTTTATTGTCTTACAATACTAAATTTTTGGAATGAAGTGGGAGGATTATATATGAGTCAAGTTAAGCAATTCGATGTAGAAAAAGAATCTGTAAAGCTTTTAGAGTGGTTAGGGGAATTTGGTAAAGACCCAGCAGGCGGTATTAGTAGATTACTATATACTCATGAGTGGATTGAAGCACAAAGAGGACTTGAAAACCTTATGAAAGAAGAAGGATTCCAAGTACAATTTGATGAAATTGGGAACCTTTTTGGAAGATTGGAAGGTTCTAAATATAAAGATGAAACGATTTTAACTGGTTCACATGTTGATACAGTTATGAATGCTGGTCATTATGATGGACAATTAGGTATTATCGCTGGAATCGTTGCATTAAAATACTTAAAAGAAACTTATGGCCAACCGCTTCGTAATATCGAAGTAGTTGCAATGGCAGAAGAAGAAGGAAGCCGTTTCCCTTATGCATTCTGGGGCTCTAAAAACATCGTAGGTACAGCGAAACGTTCAGAAGTGGAAGATATTGCAGACTTTAATGGTGTTTCTTTCGTTGAAGCGATGAGAGCTGCAGGTTTTGACTTCCGCGATGAAACGAAAGAATTACGCAAAGATGTAAAAGCATTTATCGAATTACACGCAGAACAAGGCGGAGTATTAGAAATCGAACAGATTCCAATTGGTATTGTTGGACATATTGTTGGTCAACGCCGTTACACAATTGAAATTAATGGTGAAGCGAATCATGCTGGAACTACTCCAATGGGTTACCGTCAAGATGCAATGACTGCTGCAAGCAGAATGATCGTAGCAATTAACGATATCGCATTAAAACATGGTGATCCACTAGTTGCGACAGTTGGTAAAGTAGAAGTAACACCAAATGTTGTTAACGTTGTACCAGGAAAAGTAATCTTCACAATTGACTGTCGTCACACTCATAAAGATCAGTTAGTACAAGCTACAGAAGAAATTGAATCAGCATTAAAACAAATTGCTGAACAAATAAATGTAGAGCTTAACATTGACTTATGGATGGATGCTGATCCAGTACCAATGGATGAGAGAATTGTTAATCTTATTAAAGAACAATGTGACAAAAACGGATTAAAATATAAATTAATGCATAGTGGTGCTGGTCATGATTCACAAATTTTAGCTGACTTTGCTCCAACAGCAATGTTATTCGTTCCAAGTCATAAAGGAATCAGCCATAACCCTGCAGAATTCACAGAGCCTAAAGATTTAGCTGAAGGTGTAAAAGCTTTAATCGGTGCTTTATATGAATTAGGTTATAAAGAGGAATTATTCTAATAAGAGAAAGCTGACTTTATAGTTAGCATAAAAGGGTTCAAAAGCTTTTAGCTTTTGAACCCTTTATTATTTTGCCAGCATAGTTTTATCCCAGCTTAACGGGCAGTAAGACTCCTACTTCAAAGTTCTGGAAATCAGAGGAAGTGAAGT
>NZ_BCVG01000113.1 GCF_001591625.1 Metabacillus fastidiosus NBRC 101226 | reverse complement strand
AAAACTTATTAGGGACTTATCGGATAGCCCCTTTTCTTATTGTTCGGCAAAAACAAAGCGGTCTTTACCATTTATATCATATACAATTTCCACTTTGGCATTCGGAAGACTTCTTTCCATCAAATCCTTCACACTCTCACCTTGGCCAGCTCCAATCTCAAAAGCGACGAGCCCAGGAGCATTGAGGACTTGCGGAATTTGTTCAGCTAATCGGCGGTAAAAATCGAGTCCGTCTTTCCCGCCTGCCAGTGCCCTCATCGGTTCGTGGTCTTTAACAACAGTTGATAATGTCGCGATTTCCTCATCCGGTATATAAGGAGGATTGGACACGATAATATCCATTCGCACACTCGGATCGCAAAGCAATGGCTGCAGCAGATCCCCATGAATAAAGTTAACTTCTGCACCTAATACAGTGGCATTTCGCTTTGCAACTTCAATAGAAGCTGGGGCAATGTCAATGGCAGTTACCTCACACTTTGCATTTTCTAACGCTAATGTTATCGCAATTGCCCCACTTCCTGTCCCAATATCAGTAACTTTCAGTATCTCCTTATTTCCAAAAAGGGCCGGTATCCGCTTAAGAATGCCCTCAACAAGCTCTTCTGTTTCAGGACGTGGAATGAGCACCTCTTCATTTACATAAAAACGTCTGCCATAAAAATCTTCAAAGCCGATAATATACTGAATAGGTATCCCTTCTGCATGTTTATGAATACTTTCTTTAAACTGAGCTATTTGATGTTCCGTAAGTTCCATTCTTAAATTAGCAAGAAAATGAGCACGTCCCATTTCGAGCTGATTCATTAAAAGCAGCTCGGCAGCATACTTCTCTCTTCTGTTTTCTTCTAAAAAAGAAGAAGCCCAGTTCAGGGCTTCAAAAATATATTTCATCTTAATCCTCCGCCGCTTGAAGTCTGCTTGATTGATCTTCTACAATTAATGCGTCAATAACTTCATCAAGCTTCCCTTCTAAGATTTGATCAAGTTTTTGGATAGTCAAGCCAATTCTGTGATCTGTCACACGGTTTTGCGGGTAATTATATGTTCGAATTCGTTCTGAACGGTCCCCGGTACCAACAGCAAGCTTTCTGTTTTGATCATACTCCGCTTGTGCTTCCTGCTGGAATTTATCATAAACACGGGCACGAAGAACTTTCATCGCTTTTTCTTTATTTTTAATTTGCGACTTCTCATCTTGACATGATACAACAGTACCAGTTGGAAGATGTGTTAAACGGACAGCAGACATCGTCGTATTAACACTTTGCCCGCCGGGACCGCTTGAAGCGAACGTATCAACACGGATATCTTTCTCATGAATATCAATTTCAACTTCTTCTGCTTCAGGCAATACAGCAACCGTTGCTGTTGATGTATGAATTCGTCCGCCAGATTCTGTTTCAGGTACACGCTGAACACGGTGAGCACCGTTTTCAAATTTTAATTTTGAATAAGCACCTTTACCATTTATCATGAAAATAATTTCTTTATAACCGCCGGTACCAGTTGCATTTGCTTCCATTACTTCTGTTTTCCATCCTTGCACTTCAGCAAAACGGCTGTACATACGGTATAAATTAGATGCAAATAGCGCGGCTTCCTCTCCACCCGCTGCACCGCGAATTTCCATAATAACGTTTTTATCATCATTCGGGTCTTTTGGAATGAGGAGAATTTTCAAGCGAGCTTCTAACTCCTCTTCTCGTTCTTCAAGCTCCCCTACTTCTTCTTTTACCATTTCACGCATTTCAGCGTCTAATTTCTCATCAAGCATCGCTTTAGCGTCCGCTAATTGTTCACGAACATCTTTATACTCACGATATGCTTCCACTGTTGCTTGTAAATCAGATTGTTCTTTTGAATATTCACGAAGCTTTTTCGGATCATTCACGACATCAGGATCCATTAAAAGCTGATTTAATTTATCATAGCGAAATTCTACAGATTGTAAACGATCTAACAAATTCGTCACCTCAATTTTACTGCATAACATTATAATTATAGTATAGGTTACATGTATGGTCAAAGGCAAATACGTTTTAGAAATTAAACTCTCTTGTCATAGATCAGCAAATTAAATAAGAATGTTTATCTATAAATATCATTATTCAATTGTATGAAAATAGTCGATAACCTGTTGGAAAATTAGGATGTTTACGACTTTCTTTGCCGAATTAAAACTTGTTTTGTCTAACGTGAAGGGAATCAGAACAGAAGGTCGAAATCGTTCTATATAGAAGGTCCGCTAAGCTAAAAAAGAAGGAGGACAAGAACGATGAATATGACGGCTGTTTCAAAATTACTTAATGTATCACCTAGAACTGTCATGAGATGGGTAAAACAGTTAAACTTACAATTAGAGCGAAATGAGCTTGGCCATTATCAGTTTTCAGAAGCGGATATTACGAGTTTGCAAAATGTAAAAGACCAGCTCGCAAAAGGTGTTCTCTTGCAGGATATAACAGCAGAAGGGCAAAAGAAAAAGCGAATCGGAATCGTAAATAAGACAGAAATACAAATGGATTATAATCAGCATGAATTCCAGGAACGGCTCGATGATCTTGAACGCACAATTAACCGTAAAGCAGATGATGTCGTCTCCTATCAGCTGCTTCAGCATAGAAAAGAAATGGAAGAATTGATTAAAAAAATTGCATCCCTAGAACAAAAAGTACAAAAGCTGGAAAAAGAAGCGACTAAAACAGAACATAAAAAAGAGAAAGTACTCATCTTTGATCATCCAGAGCAAAAAACTTCTTTTCAACCGAAACGAAAAAATATTATTAGTTCTATATTCGGGCTTTAAAATAAGCGGGCGACTCAAATAAATTGAGCAGCCCGCTTATTTTCTGTATATAGCTGTAAAATGCCTTCTAATAGACCGATGTCTTATTGTCTTCTCTACTAACTGGTTTACCCGGGACTTCATGATGATGACGGCATCTTGGCTCATATGATTCAGATGCACCTACTAAAATGATAGGATCATAATAAGAAGCAGGCTGTCCATTTATTAATCGTTGAGTACGGCTTGCAGGGGAACCACATACAGCACAAACTGCTTGCAGCTTCGTCACAGATTCAGCTATCGCCATTAAATTTGGCACGATACTAAACGGCTCTCCTCTGAAGTCCTGGTCCAATCCTGCCGCAATGACACGGTAACCATCATTCGCTAATTTCGTTAAAACATCCACTATCTTTTCATCAAAAAACTGAACTTCATCAACAGCAATTACATCCGTATCTTCTGTTACGTATTTAAAAATATAGTCGGACGAAGCTATCGGCATACAAACGATGGCTGTTCCATTGTGGGAAACTACTTCCTCTTCACTGTAACGATTATCAATCACCGGCTTGAATACTCTTACTTCTTGCTTTGCAAACCCTGCACGTCTCACTCTGCGAATCAACTCTTCTGATTTCCCGGAAAACATGCTGCCGCAAATAACTTCAAGCCACCCGCTTTGTTTCATCACATACATCTTTAGAAGACCTCTCCCTTCCCTATTAAAGTCCGTTCACAAAATAAAAATGTTTAACTTTCCTCACTTAATAAAGTACTTCAATCCTATATTAAGTTAAGAGAATTAAACTATATCCTCATCTATTTTAAACATATTATTATGAAATAATCTCGTAAATTCATACTCATTAGCGTGAAAAAACAGGCAAGTTTAAAAACTTGCCTGTTCTGTAAAAACCTTTATTATTGTTGTTGTTGTTTAAGGCCGTATTTTTTGTTGAATTTATCTACACGTCCACCTGCATCTGCAAATTTCTGACGTCCTGTGTAGAATGGATGGCATTCAGAACAAACCTCAACACGGATCTCTTCTTTTACAGATCCAGTTTCAAATTCATTACCACATGCACATTTCACCAAAACTTTATTGTAGCCAGGATGAATTCCTGTTTTCATTCTTTTCATCTCCTTCCGCCCTGAGTCATATTCGAAACAGAGTTATCATTTTTAGATATCTCCGATAATTTATCGAAAATACTAAAAAGCACATGCAAAGATTATAACAAGGGTTACTATCAATTGCAAGATGAAGTTATTTTTTTGAAAATTAACGAGTTTTTCCTGCTGCACTTCCAGCGTTTTTCATTTCAGCGTCCAGACTGCTGAAAAATTCCTCGTTTGATTTTGTTTGGCGAAGCTTTCTTAAGAATTTCTCTACAAAATCAGGCGTATCTGTCATTGATTTTCTTATTGCCCAAAGTTTTTCAAGATGATCTTTTGGAACGAGCAACTCTTCCTTACGAGTACCAGAACGGCGGATATCAATTGCAGGAAATATTCTTTTCTCAGCAAGTGAACGGTCTAAATGTAATTCCATATTACCTGTTCCTTTAAATTCCTCGTAAATGACATCGTCCATTCTTGAACCTGTATCGACTAGTGCTGTTGCAAGTATTGTTAAACTTCCACCCTCTTCAATATTACGGGCTGCACCGAAAAAGCGCTTCGGACGATGGAATGCAGCAGGGTCAATACCACCGGACAATGTCCTTCCGCTTGGCGGGATAACTAAGTTATACGCACGCGCAAGACGTGTAATACTGTCCATTAAAATAATAACATCCTTTTTATGCTCAACAAGGCGCATAGCACGTTCTAAGACGAGCTCTGCCACTTTAATATGGTTTTCAGGCACCTCATCAAATGTTGAGCTGACGACATCACCAGCAACAGAACGTTCTATATCTGTTACTTCCTCTGGTCTTTCATCAATTAATAAGACGATTAATTCAGCCTCAGGGTTATTCTGCGTTATGCTGTTAGCAATTTCTTTTAACAGCATCGTTTTACCAGCCTTAGGAGGCGCTACAATCAGTCCACGCTGTCCAAATCCAACTGGTGCAATCAAGTCCATTATTCTAGTGGACAAATAGTTTGGCTTTGTCTCCAAATAAATTTGTCGATCAGGATAAAGGGGTGTCAATGCTGGAAAATGAACACGTTCCTTAGCAGATTCAGGATCATCACCATTAACTGCTTCTACATGAAGCAAGCCGTAATAACGCTCATTTTCTTTCGGAGGTCGAACTTTACCTGAAACTTTATCACCGTTTCTTAAATCAAATCTCCTAATTTGTGAGGCGGAAATATAAATATCTTCCGAACTAGGCGAATAGTTGATTGGACGTAGGAAACCGAAGCCTTCGGATTGAATTATTTCTAAGACACCTTCCATGAACAATAGATCTTCTTGCTCTGCATTTGCTTTTAGAATCGCAAATATTAATTCTTTTTTCGTTAACTTACTGTAGTAAGAAATTTTATACTTACGAGCAAGTTCATACAATTCTTTCAATTTCATATTTTCTAAAGAAGAAATTGAAACCTGACTCATAAAAACACCACACTTTTAGAATAAAATCTTTTAACATTTATCCGTTTTTATTTTCGAAAAGTTCACATATTAGTAGCATTGAGAAAGCATTCATATAAATGCCTTTTCTATCTATTTAACCTCTAGAACTTAAAGTTGGATAGAGAAGGAAAATGAAGGTGAGCTTTGAAGCAAATAGTAGTTTTAATCTAGTTTTTATTTTAAATTAACATTTTTTCAATGCAGCACTCTTTATTTTTACCTTATTTCAATTATTTAATCAATCCTTTTTCTCTCTTTACCCTTAGTTAAAAAATAGCAGCAAAGAGAATCAAGAGCATCCATTGAACATGTAAGCGCTTTTTCAAAGTGGTTAACTATATTATAAAGTATTAAATAATTAGAGAAAGCGAGCTTTCACCCGCCTTCTTCTATTTCTCTTATCACTTTATAACTAGATTTGGTTTCTTGCTTAAACTGTGACTGCCGTCAATAAAACGTACTGTACCTGATTTTGCACGCATAACGATTGAATGTGTAGAACCTCTTGATGCTTTAAATTGCACACCACGTAAAAGCTCTCCATCTGTTACACCTGTCGCAGCAAAAATTGCGTCGTCACCTCTAACTAAGTCTTCCATTCTTAACACTTTATTCACATCAAGGCCCATTTTCACACAGCGTTCCACTTCTTTATCGTCTTGTGGAATAAGTTTTCCTTGAATTTCTCCACCTAGACATTTAAGTGCTACTGCAGAAAGAACACCTTCTGGAGCCCCGCCTGAACCGAATAAAATATCAACACCAGTATGGTCAAATGCTGTATTAATCGCTCCGGCAACATCACCGTCATTTATAAGCTTAATACGCACACCAAGTGCTCTCAGCTCATTGATAATTTTATCATGACGAGGACGGTTTAAAATTGTCGCAACAACGTCTTCTACATCTTTATTTCTCGCTTTAGCTACAGCTCTAATATTATCAGTGACAGAAGCCTCAATATCAATACAACCGACAGCGTCAGGCCCTACTGCGATTTTATCCATATACATATCAGGGGCATGCAGCATATTACCATGATCTGCAATTGCAATAACTGCAAGTGCATTCCAGCCGCCGGATGCAACAATATTTGTTCCTTCTAATGGGTCAACTGCTACGTCCACTCTTGGTCCATAACCTGTTCCAAGTTTTTCACCAATATAAAGCATTGGTGCTTCATCCATTTCTCCTTCACCAATGACGACAGTACCTTTCATCGGGATCGTGTCAAATACGTTTCTCATTGCTGTAGTTGCCGCATCATCTGCTTCGTCCTTTAATCCGCGTCCCATCCAACGTGCTGAAGCTAATGCAGCAGCTTCTGTAACACGAACTAATTCCATTGTTAAACTTCTTTCCATTACAATTCCTCCCCCTAGAGAAAGGCACAAAATGCGCCTTGTTAAGAAAAAGTATCAAACCTATTATAGAAATGGTCAGACCTTTTTTTATTTTAAGAATTTTGCAGCTGTTCTATTTCTTTTTCCGTTAAACGTTCACGCCAAATCGTTGCACCAATTCCCAAAAGCTTTTCTTCAAGCTCGCTGTAACCTCTGTCAATATGGTCTAAGCCCGTAATTTCTGTTACACCTTCCGCCATTAGACCTGCGCATACTAAAGCAGCCCCCGCTCTAAGGTCACTCGCTTTCACTTTCGCACCTTGTAGTGGAGTAGGTCCAGTAATGATAGCGGAACGGCCTTCTACTTTTATTTCTGCACCCATTCTTCTTAGCTCATCAATATGCTTAAATCTTGCAGAATAAATAGTATCCGTTACAACGCTTGTCCCTGTCGCCTTCGTTAACAAAGATGTAAAAGGCTGTTGAAGATCTGTAGGAAAACCAGGATAAACGAGGGTTTTAATATCAACGGCTTTCAGTTCCTTTTGTCCGCCGATAATTAATATTTTATCATCACTTGTCTCAACATGTATGCCCATCTCACGAAATTTCGCGATAAGAGATTCCAAGTGGAGTGGAATAACATTATCGATAATGACCTCTTTGCCCATTGCTGCACCGATAATCATATAAGTCCCAGCTTCAATTCGGTCTGGAATAATTGAATGCTTACAACCATGCAAGCTTTCTACGCCATCAATTCGGATAACATCAGTACCTGCACCTTTAATTTTTGCTCCCATGCTTGAAAGCAATGTTGCAACATCAATAATCTCAGGTTCCTTTGCAGCATTTTCAATAATTGTCTGGCCTTTTGCTAAAACAGCTGCAAGCATAATATTAATTGTCGCTCCAACACTTACAACATCAAGATAAATTCTCGCACCTCGGAGTTCTTCAGCACGCAAATAAATAGCACCTTGCTCATTTGTCACTTGAGCACCAAGCGCCTCAAATCCTTTAATATGCTGATCAATTGGACGAGGACCTAAATGGCACCCACCAGGTAAGCCAATGACAGCCTTTTTGAAACGGCCAAGCATAGCGCCCATCAGATAGTAAGACGCACGTAACGCTTTAACCTTACCATTTGGTAAAGGCATTGAAATCATCGCTGATGGGTCGATTATCATTTCATTATTAGAAAAAATAACTTTCCCACCAATTTCTTCAAGAAGATTGCCCAAAGTATGTACATCTGAAATATTTGGTAAACCTTCAATTGTAACTGGTGAATCCGCTAATATTGTCGCAGGAATGAGCGCTACAGCACTATTTTTCGCTCCGCTAATATTAACCGTACCACTTAGTAAATCTCCGCCTGCAATATTTAACTTTTCCATGATAGTCTCCCTTCTTAAGAAGTTGACTTATAATAATTACTTCTATTGATTTACTCATAACCGCATGTTCATACCAAAAGTGCACTATGAATAAAAAATACCCCTTGTCAACAAATATTTTCCAACAAATACAGAAAGAATACAAAATTATTGTATTTTTTCTAAAAGTTTAAAAAAACATGCTTTTAAACAGTTATTTTGTCCAAAATAATAGACCTAGCTTTAAAATAATAGTATCTCAAAAATGAAAAGCACAGCTCCACTTCTATTCTTGAGCACCTTATTTCCTCTAGGTTATTCAAGGTGCTTGCACTTTTAATATGATCAATAGAAATAATTAAAGCTTTATATTCTTATACTACTATCAATATTAAACCATCAATTGAAGCGGACAACAATGCTAATGCAAGAAAAAAGGGAGAATTTTAGAAATCTTACTATATAGAAGAAGATAGGGGACTCAATCATCTCATTAAACCTCTATCAGTAAAAATATACTGTTTAAACAATATAATGATACTATATTGGCATACTTTTTTGAGCTACCCCCTTCAAAATTATTTATTATTCCAGTCAGCTAAAAACTTTTCAATCCCTTGATCCGTAAGCGGATGCTTGAAAAGTTGCTTAATAACATTTAAAGGAGTTGTCGCAATATGCGCACCTCTTAAAGCAGCTTCTGTAACATGCTGTGGATGACGGATGGAAGCAGCAATGATCTGTGTATCAATTCCATGAATATCAAAGATTTGTGCAATTGTGTCAACAAGATCAAGTCCATTATGTCCGATATCATCCAAGCGTCCTAAAAACGGAGATACATATGTCGCACCAGCTCTTGCAGCAAGCAAGGCTTGGTTAGCACTGAAAATAAGTGTAACATTTGTCTTAATTCCTAAATCACTAAATGCTTTTACAGCCTTTAATCCATCTGCTGTCATTGGAACTTTAATTGTGATATTCGGAGCAATACTTGCAAGTTCCTTTCCTTCTGCTATCATTTCTTCTGCTTCTGTTGCGATAACCTCAGCACTTACAGATCCGCTCACAATACTTGTAATTTCTCGCAGACGGTCGTGGAAGGAAATATTCTCTTTTGCTACTAAACTAGGATTAGTCGTTACACCAGCCAAGATTCCTAAAGATTGTGCTTCTTTAATCTCGTCAATATTTGCTGTATCAATGAAAAATAACATTCTTTATATCCTCCCTAATATTTGAGAAATACATAACATCTAAACTTAACTTTACTGTTGATGAAGGTGACCTAACAATCTGACGCCAAACCTCTTCTACATATAAAATTTATAAAAGGATCAGTGCAACTAAGAGAGGTACGGCCAGGTCACCTCCTCAATTAGTTAGTATATTAAGCTTTGTTTGAAGAACCAAAAATACGCATTTTACCAATTACTGTTTCTTTAATTGCATCTCTTGCAGGCCCTAAATATTTACGCGGGTCATATAATTCCGGTTTAGCAGCCAACACTTCACGAACTACTTTTGCAGAAGCAATTTGGTTCTCCGTGTTCACATTAATTTTAGCTGTTCCAAGAGAAATTGCTCTTTGAATATCTTTTGTCGGAATACCAGTACCACCGTGAAGAACAAGCGGTAAATCTGCTAAACCAGAGATTTCTTCCATTTCCTTAAAGCCGAGATTTGGTTCTCCTTTATAAGGTCCATGAACAGAACCTAATGCTGGAGCTAAGCAGTCAATACCAGTACGCTTTACAAGCTCCTCACACTCTTTTGGATCTGCATAAATAACGCCGTCAGCAACGACATCATCTTCCTGGCCGCCAACAGTTCCAAGCTCCGCTTCAACCGATACACCTTTAGAATGTGCATATTCAACAACTTTAGTCGTTACTTCCACATTTTCTTCGAAAGGATGGTGTGAAGCATCGATCATTACAGATGTAAATCCAGCATCGACTGCTTCTTTACATTTCTCAAAGCTGCTTCCATGATCTAAATGAATCGCAACAGGTACAGTAATATTATAATCCTCTATTAAACCCTTAACCATATTTACTACAGTTTTAAATCCACCCATATAACGACCCGCACCTTCAGAAACACCAAGAATAACCGGTGACTTTTCTTCTTGGGCAGCGAGTAAAATCGCCTGAGCAAATTCGAGGTTGTTTACATTAAATTGACCGACAGCATAACCGCCGTCTTTCGCAATTTTCAGCATTTCCGTCATTGACACTAAAGGCATAAAAAACCCTCCTTATGTAGTAACCTAATTAAAACTTGAAAAGCTTATCATAACTAATATGATTATAATGTTTTCCTAATATGTAGAATGCCGCGTCCAGCATCTTGCTTTTCTTCATTCAATAGCATACCAACATATCCACAAATCATCAACAATTCCAAACAAGTTTTATCTATTTTGTCAAGGTTTAAAATACGGGATTAATTTGACTTTATCGGCAGATACTTCCTTACTGCTCCACGAATCTCATCAATATCAAAAGGTTTAGCAAAATGAGTTAACGCTCCTAAATCTTTTGCTTCCTGAATCATATCCAGCTCGCCGTAGGCTGTCATAATAATGACACGAATATCTTTATCAATTACTTTCATGCGCTTTAATATTTCAATTCCGTCCATGCCGGGAATTTTCATATCAAGCAATACTAGATCAGGCACATTTTTTTCAACGATTTCAAGTGCTTGGATACCGTTTGCAGCCTGATGTGTTTCATAGCCTTCCTTTTGGAAAACCTCGTTTAATAAAATACGAATTCCATACTGATCATCAACAATTAATATTTTCTCTTTCAATCATTACACCTCCTATTAATAGTTTAGCCTTAACAACATAGTAATTAACATATTTTTTTATTTTGGCATAGAGTAAATATTCTGTTTCAGTTGCTTTTTTCCTGCAAATGACCTTTCTCCTTTTATCGACATTATTTTCCTAAACCCCCATTAGTTTTCATTATACTGTTCTTTCGTTATAATACTTATTACTTAGTAATTTGAAGAAGGAGATAAGCAAAACAATGATGAAAATTTTCACAACTCAGCTTATGAGTTACTTAAAACGCATCACTGAACAGGAAGAATTAGCAATTGAGGATGGTTCAAGATTGCTTGCCCAAGCATCAGTTGGCGATGGAACTATCTACTTTTATGGATATAAAGAGCTTGAGGGTGTTACAATGGAAGCTACTAAAAGCTCTGAACTTATTCCAAATGCAAAACCGCTCTTTGATGAAAATGGAAAGATGGCAGAGGTCGAAAGAGAAGACCGTGTTATTTTATTTACCCACCGTTCCTCAGATGAAGAGGCAATTCAAATCGCGAAAGAATTGGCGGAAAAAGATCTTCAAATAGTCGGTGTTTCTGCGAAAGTAAAGGATTTAGAACAAGATCTGGAAACAATTACAGATGTTCATATTGATTCAAAACTGCTTCGTCCGCTCATTCCTGATGACGATGGTTCCAGATACGGCTTTCCTGCATTAATAACTAGTTTATTCGTATATTATGCCATTAATTTCACTTTAAAAGAAATTATGAGTGAATATGAGTAAATATTTCTACTTTTTAGAGAAATTAGGTAAGAAGTATGTTAAAAAAGTCGAAATTTGTCGAAATTTTTTAAAAGGATTATTGTAATTTTTATCCCAGCCTTAACGGGCAGTAA
>NZ_BCVG01000112.1 GCF_001591625.1 Metabacillus fastidiosus NBRC 101226 | reverse complement strand
TAGAAAAGATCATCCGTTTTCTTTTTAATGTCCTGCCATCATTGCAGCCTTCGCATCTTTTGTTTCATCATCTGGTGTATGTTCCGGCTGTTGTTTTGGTCTGCGAAGGATTGTTCCTAGAAGTGCCCCGGCTAATGTAATCCCTGCAGCTAGAAGGAAAGTGTCGCCATAGGCGGTAACGGCTGCTTCAATCGGATTAGCTGTTTCTGTCATATGATCAGTGATTCTAGACGTTAGGAACCCAGTCATACCTGCTACCGCAAATGAAACCATTACTTGTTGAGCCGCTGTTGTTAATGGTGTGACACGGCCAACAAGATGCCTTGGAGCAGATTGAAGAACATGAGTATTAATCGCCATCATGGATAGACCCATTCCTGCTCCCATCATCACTAAACATGTAATGATAAATCCAGTAGTTGTATCGATAGAAATTCGTGAAAGCATAAATAGAGCTCCGGTAATAATAGACAAACCTGTTATAGCTAAAGGACGAGCGCCTATTTTATCATATAAACGCCCTCCGATTGGCATCATAACACCTGACGCTAGAGCTTGTGGAAGCAGAATTAAGCCAGTATCTAAAGCACCGTAACCTTTAACTGTTTGTAAAAATAACGGGACAATAATCATAACCCCAAATAAAGCGATTTGAGACATCCATGCAATCACAATTCCTTTTGTAAAGTTAGGTGATCCAAAAACTCTCAGCTCTAATAAAGGCTGCTTTTGACGAAGTTCAACGAAAATAAAGATAATAAGAGCAACTCCACCTACAATTAATCCGGTAAGAGTTTCTGTTGAAGACCAGCTTTTACCCCCTTCACTCACTCCATAGGCTAACATTGCGAATGCGATAGGTGCTAATATAATTCCTAAAAAATCAAGCGATGGAACGGTCTTACGTTCAACTTTAGGCAAAAATTTAAGTCCAACCACTATTGCAATAATACCGATTGGCAAATTAATAAGGAAAATCCAGTGCCAAGTAACATATTCTACAAGATATCCTGCTAAAACAGGTCCCAGTGCAGGTGCTAATAGCATCGGAATCCCAAGTGTTCCCATTATGGCCCCCATTTTATCAGGTGGAGCAAGTCGAAAAACCATGGCCATTCCTATTGGAGCAACCATTCCTCCACCCAGTCCTTGAATAACCCGATAGATAATTAGCTGTTCAGGGTTTTGTGCAATAGAACATAGAACGGAACCAAGCGTAAACAAGGCGATCGTAATTAAAAATATCTTTTTTGCCCCAAATCGGTCCGTCATCCAACCAGCTAAAGGAATGACAGCTGCTAATGCAAGTGTATAACCTGTTATGGACCATTGCATCGTCGAAACATCTGACTTAAAATCTTCCACTATTCCAGGGAGCGCAACATTCATCGCTGTACTATCAAGAATGACCATTATCATACCAACAATGACAGCTAACAGTGGTCCTATGATGGTTTTGATAGAAAAATCTTCATTGTTATTTTCTGTTTTTTCTGACATACGAAATTCATCTCCTTTTGATTACATAGTATTACTCCAATAAATCTCATTAACATGCTATTGAATTTTAGCAGTAGTAAATGAAAATAAATAGTCTATTTTTCCCGTTTTTTATATGTTATAATTAAGCTGGGAAGAACTAACTCCATTTTTAAGCTATAGTTAAACCTCATATAGTATCACATTCTCCATGTAATCCAAACTAAATTTTAGTCCTCTGCTTATTGCTGAATATAAACCGCCTATTATCTGTACAATAGAAGATGGAAAGCCTTCTATATTACTCAAACATCCCTTCTTTATTCAATTAACTCCTTTTCGAATAAAATCTTTTACTATGAGACTCTTTATTTAGGATTCTATAAAAAAAGAACTCTTACATAACACGATAACAGCGTTATACAAGAGTTCTTCTGATTTTTAATTAATGTGCTAAGCTGAATAGTCCTTTGATATGTGTTAAGTAGCGGACATTACTTGCTTCTTTCATAAGTGTTGCAGGGAAACCTTTAAGTGATGTATTGTTAGCTCCAATTGTAGCAACTCCATCTTTACGACCAAGACTTGCTAAAGTTCCTGAGTTAATTGGTTCGAAAGATTTGAAAGTTCCCTCATTGAAATAAGCAAATAAGTTATAACCTGTAAGCTCACCCATTTGCCATGCGTTTTGAGCAGTTGGTGCATGTGGTCTTCCACCATCAGCAGGGAAAGCAACCGCGCTGTCACCAACGACAAATACATCTGGATGTGAGCTTGATTGAAGGTATTCATTAACTGTTGCACGACCGCGGTCTACTGCAAGTCCTGATTCACCGACTAATGGATGACCAGCAACTCCACCTGTCCATACGAATGTATTTGCAACAATTGTGCGACCATCTTTTAATGTGATTTCGTTTCCACTTACATTTGTAACAGGCAGACCCATTAAGAATTCTACACCGCGCGCTTCTAAGCTTGCAGTTGCACGTTCAATTAAGTGATCAGGTAATACTGGAAGGATTTTTGGACCAGCTTCTACAAGTTTAATTTTTAATTCTTTCGGATCAACACCGTAGCTTCTTGCCACTTCCGGCATATGGTCAACGATTTCACCGACTAATTCAACACCAGTTAATCCGCCGCCGCCGATAACAATTGTTGCATCTGCTTCATTTTTAGTTTTTGCATATTGTTGAATTTTCCCAACAATATGATTGTAAATTTTATTTGCATCAGTAACTGATTTTAATACCATACTGTTTTCTTCAAGTCCTGGAATACCGAAGTAGGCTGTAACACTACCTAATCCAACAACAAGCGCATCGTATGTTAAAGTAGTACCATCAGAAAGTTTTACTTCTTTAGAATCAGCTGAGAAAGACTCAACTTTAGCAATTTTAAGATCAACATCTTTTCCTTTGAAAAGCTTAGTTAAAGGCATAGAAATTGCTTTTTCAGCGATTGTTCCACCAGCTAGGCGGTGTAATTCTGTAATAATTTGATGTGTTGGGTATTGATTAACGACAGTTATACGAGCGTCGTTGCTTTTCATATAATTGCGAGCTGTTAAAGCTGTTAAAAGTCCGCCATAACCTGCTCCTAGGATTACAATATGTTTTGACATTTTATTTTTCCCTCTCTACTTAAGTTTAAAAGTTAGTTATTTTTATTTTTCGCGTTCAGATGCTACTTGAAGATAAGCATTAACAAAACGGAAAAGCTTTTGAGCTTGCGGATCTTTAATCATTTTAAGAAGATCAAAAAGACCGATTGCCTTATTGCTCTCTTCTGCACGATCTTTCGCTTCGATCGCAGTTGCAGCAATGTTTTTCACAGAAGCTACTACTGGTTCACTGATTTCTTTAATAGCACTTACTGTATCATTTTTTAGTACGTCATCTGTTGCAACGGATTGAGCAAAATCATATGACTTATTTAAAACGTTTAAAAGTTCAGTTAGCTTTGGCAGCTGCTCAATTAAGGCTGTTAAAGATTCTTGGACTTCTGGTTTTAATAGTTGATCAAGAACTTCTTGATTTGAACGAGTATTCAATACCTCTTCTTCAGGCTTTGATGAATTAAGTTGTACTGTCATTTGTAAATCTCCTTTATTTTAGTTAATAAACAGTCTAGACCAATCCTTTGATAAGTTTCGACTAAATATACCTAATTTACTAGCTGTTTCTCTCACCGAGACACATTGATCTTTTTCTTCTAGAAATAGAGGGCAGAACAGCTATACTTTTATTTTGATATCTAAAATCTCTTTCTTGATATTCAAAAAAATCCCAATCTGAATCTGCTTAATATCTTTAATTTAACATTGTTAAATATACTACTTATTTCAGCTGTTTTCAATATTATAAAATAAGAAAAGCTCTAAGCTACGATTTGTTAGATCACATCGACTAATTTATTTTCAGTCTTTTGTAGAACAATTCACCTCTCATGACGAAATCTCTCTTTCATTCATTTTACAAGAATTCACTCACTATCGGATGAACCTTATCTTTCCAATTTCAGAAACTTTGTCTTCATTTCTAGGAAAAACTTAATTTTCCAAATTATCTGAATTCTATTAATAATATTATTATCATCGTTTCTCTTTTTTAGTGAAAAAAGATATCACCAATGATTATACCGACATTGCTATAATAAATAGATTCCTAATCTAAAAGGCGATCCCCTGTCATTTTGAAGGAGGTCGCCTTTTTGTTTTATCATAAAATCGTGACTAACTCTTGCTTACGCTGTTTGTTTATAAGAACGGGTAGATGGCATTGGCATATGCCTGTGCCCCTTTTTGGTTCGGATGTCCAATCGACGCTCGCTTGCAAATTTCAAAGTCCATACCTGTGCAACCTGCTTCTGTACAAGAGACGAGACGTTCAGCTGCAATAAGATCCTGCGGAGATAAGTCTAGATTGATCCCGAACAAATAAGGATCATCTGTTAGCGCAGCATGCTCTGGACCAATGTTCGGGTCTGCGAAGAAAATTCGTGTTTCTCCGCCTTTTTCAGCATTAGTTTCATCAACTGCCTGCTGTAAGAAAGACTTGGATTCACTCGCCAGCTGAAGGCTGCGATCATGGATAATGTCCAGATGGTGCTTAGTCAAAAATCCTGATGTGACGCCGCCTGGAATACCTTGTGTTGCTATTCCTAAAGCAATCAGTAATACTTCCACAGCCGTCAGATCACTATGCTCAGTTACTGGCGGATAATATCCAGTTATGATGATTTTCGCCTTTTTAAATGTCGCATGCACCTTATCCAGTAATACTTTTGCATCATCTAAAAAATATTGACGATGTAGAGGGGTTAATTCAGTGTTTGAAAATGGATTAAGAACTACCCTTAAATTCACATCGTTTATGCCGCCATCTATAATAATTAAATCTACTTTATCAGGTTCTCCGACAAACAGATCTACTTGTTGCAAGATCGTTGGATATGAGTTCGGAACTTCCCCATCCCATGCTGGATTGGAAGCTGTATCTTCATGACCAATAATTGCACCTGAGTGGGCAAGAACTTGTGTATAAGATCCGATATTCCCCAATCTTGATTTCACTGCATTACCGACAAGAGTAAAGTGCTTCTCATGCGGCCCGAGACCTTGTCCCCAAGAAACGGAGTCACCAAGCACAAGCATATGGAACGTATCCAAAACTAAATCCTGTGTATTCGAAGGCGTCCCGTCTGCAAGCACAACTTGAGCTGTTACTTGCTCCCCCGAAGCATTATCGACCACCGTATTAGGTCGAACCAATGTAAACTCCAGCTGTGTTGGACTTAGGAGCCTTACGTCTGGCATATCCTGTCCATGAATCCGTACGATAGCATTGTCAGCAAATCCACTCCCGGTTAAGGTAACCTTTTTTCCAGGAGACACCCGGTTTGGATAGTCTTTGTTCATATTCTCCTGTTCGACTGAATAAATCTTTGGTTTGATATATAACGAAATCTTATTTGAGAGAGTTCCATCTTCCTGTCTGACCTGCAAAGTATGCTGTCCTCCGTTTATAAATGGTACGGAGAATTGAAGAGCAGTATCACTATATATCATCGTTTTTACCGGTGCACCATCAATAAGTACTACATCTGTTTTTGTAAATCGCTTTCCTTCAATGGTGACATTTTCTTCTGCAAAGGCATAGGCAGGATTTGCTTCAAAGATGGCAGGTTCAGTCCACTTTCTTTCAAAATCATCCGAATCGATGATAGAAATACGAATCGGGTCAGTTAATTTCATTCCATCTGAGCCAGTCAGACCTGGGCTTGCATAATAACCATTTGGTCCTCTGGCGCCGGCCGTTCTCGGTCCAGGTCCGCAGATTGCTCCAAAGTTCGCTTTAACGGAAGTACCAACCGGACCGCCTTCTCCGCCATTACCAGGATATCCAGGCTGACCACCGGCACCGCCGCGTCCGCCTTCAACGGTGACATCAAAACCTAAAATATAGGAATTAATGACGGTTTGAGGAGCATAAATATACAGCCTGCCGCCGTTGCCACCGTTCCCTCCATCACCGCCAGGTCCTGCATTTCCACCAGCGCCTCCATTTCCACCGGCCCCAGCACCTGATTTACAAAAACCTGACCAGTCAAGCTGAGCAGGTTTTCCTCTGCCACCTTGTCCGCCATTGCCGCCGTCTTGACCGTCTCCGCCTCGTGTACCGTCTTGACCTCTTAAGTCAAAGGCAGGGCGCCCGTTCATCTCTAATACCCATAATTCTATTTCAGGAGCACTATGTCCATCAGGTCCTCGTCCGCCTTTCACTGCGTGTATACCATTTGTACCATTTATCCCTGTAAGTGTCGAAGAAGTAGGAGCTTGTGAAGGTGTAGCAGGTTTCCAAGGTTTTGCCGGGCTTGCTTTAGTTGGGCGTTCCCATGTAAATGTGACATTCTGGCCAACCGTAATTTTTTCTGCAATTAAAATAAGATATCGCTGTGGCTGTTTTAACACGACTGTTGTGTTATCTTGTATGTTAATTTCAGTAGCTACCCAATAAGCTGTATCAATGTTAATCTGAGAAGTAATACTTGGACTAGAAGCAGCAAAAACCGTCTGAGACGGGATTGGGACAGCCTTCAATACAGAGGCTTGCCCACCAAAAGGCTCCAGAACGGAATTGATTGCTCCTGTATTTTTTGCTTTATATGCGGATTGAAAATAAGTAGTAGCAGCTATCAAATCTGAGCTGGGTTTTGTCAGTCCAGCTTGAGGGATTAAATTCCCTGATAACTGAAGTGCTCCAAGGGATGAAAGAGAGCTAATCCCGGCTGCCTCCAACACTGCCTTATGATATTGCATGCGATCCTGACTACTTGCTGCAACAGCAACTGACTTAGAAGAAATAGAAAGCGATTCAAGTGAAACAGGGTTTAGTACACTGCCTGACATTTTGGACATAGAGTTCCTCCTTGGTTGAATAATTTTACTAATCTATAAAATTATTCAAAAACTTTTACCATAATAGAATACAAATGGTTTGTCTTCTATTTCTAGAGACCATAGTCCCTTTTGGTCGACAGACTCTAAAGCAAGTAATGACAGAAATCGTCATACGTGCATATTTCCAATACAAGAAAAAAGCTCCCATGAAAGGAGCCGACTTTTTATTCCTTTGTACATTAATTTGGAAAATTAATAGTTTATAATAGTCTCCAAATATCCTTATAGTCTCGAGTAAAAGATTTATCTATATCTTTTATTAATTTTAATGCTATATAATGATGGTGATTCCCTTTAGCGGCAGGAAAACAGTAGATCCTTCATTCATATCTTCCATTAAACTACCATCATTCCTATATACCTGTATCTCTCAAACTTCTCATTCGACATAAAGAACCTTTAATTGAAGAAGATTTTAAAGTATCTGAATGAATCTAGTTAATATAAACCATATTTTAAACAGTAAAAAAAGAAATTAATAAGGTTCTTTTTAGCTGATTAATTATTTATTTCTTTTATCCATTGTTCGAATACTAATTCAGTATCTATATTTACATAAACATATGTTACTATTAAACGATTTGAAAAGATTAATAAATTTAGTTAGGTATTCAGCCTTTACAGGTACTATAGGTGGCCATTGCCACAGTCTATTTTTTAGTCCTATATATCTTTCTTCTATTCGAATTTGAACATATACATCTTCCATAAAATCTTCTTTTTTCTCATCTTTTAAAAAGTATGTAATATACTTATTAGCAATTTTATTAATATGTTTATGTGGTGGTAGTAAATCACCCTATATAAGTAGTACTAATTCTTCCATTTGTACACCTCTTCTTCATAATTATTTTACGATTTTATTAAGAAAATGAATCTTATATCGTAAATACAGATTCATAAGATGTTTCTTAATAAAACTTTATTCTAAAGCCAAAAATGCTTATTTCAGCGTCTTCAAAATCCAACAACACAACGGTTAAAATGTTAAAAAGTATATAATAAAAAGACCTCAATAAGAGGTCAAAAATGAATCTGTTCCTATGTTATCCTTAATCTTTTAGACTGTTTAGTTCGGAATATGATGACTCCGATTACAATTAGGGCAATTATTACAACAGAAGACAGGAAGAATGTGTTAGATAGTATATTCATTATGTGAAAAGGTGCTTTATGAACATAAACAGCCTTTACCCACTGATTATCTTCTTTTATTGCAATTGCAGTGGAAGTTGGTGTCCCTTTTATTTCATAATACTTTGTTCCTTTTGGGTAATAGTTTGAAGCATCTCCATAATAATTTCCAGTCATATCATCAGGTTTAGTTTTTACTTCCCCAATCATTTTACCAATCTTATTCTCTTCGGTAATTTCTTCTTGCTTAACTTCATAAACATTTCCTTTCCAAACAACAAAAGGATATGCCCAAGATAATGCCTGAACAGAAGAAGAAATAATAAATATAAGTATTAAGGATAAAAATATTATTCTTTTCATAAACATCTCCAAAGGCTAACCATTTTACATGATCACAAAGGAAAATTTAAGAAACTGTAAATCGATCTAAAAACAACAAATCTCTTAGAAAACAACCTTTATGAAAGATCGTCTGAAAAGTTGTTTAAAAAGATGGTGTGAAATTGGACTTTCACACCATCTTTTTGATTTCTCTTCTTATTTTATATTTAATACTGTACATAAATATAGAAGTCTATGCTATAGAAGAACTTACATGTTAAATTATAAGAGAGTTTTTTCTAACTCTTTAACCAATTCTTCCGCTCCTTCACGACTAAGAATTATATTTCCTGCGTATACTTTATTTCCTTCAGAAATTTTCCCAGTCATGATACATTCCATTTCAGGTACATATTTTCGTAAAATAATACAATCTTTTTCTACTAAAATCTCCATTGGGTCTTTCTCATCGATATTCATCGTTCTTCTTAATTCTTTAGGTAAAACGACTCTCCCAAGTTGATCCATTCTTCTTACCACACCTGTACTTTTCATAGTTGTTCACTCCATAAATTGTTTATTTTAGATCTGGATTTTTTACTTTTCTCTAGTTGTTTTGTACGATGTTCTAATAACCTTTCAAATATTAAAACAATATTCCTCTTAAGAAAGATAACATAAAGTATAGTTCTAAGCTATATCTGAAGAAATTAACTTTTTGCTATAAGAAGGATGAAAAGATGGAGTAAACCCTTCACCGAACACCTCAGTTGCCTCACAAAAGATGATAAAAGCATGAGGATCAATTTCTTGTATCATCGATTTTAGGTCCTTTATTTTTAATTGATCAAGTACAGTCATCATAATAACTCTTTCACTATTAGTATAACCTCCGGCTCCCGTTATTTTTGTTAAACCTCTATCCAATCCATGTAAGACCGATTCAGTTATTCCTTTTTCATATTCTTTGGATGATATGATATATGCTACCTTTGATCCTTTATTTTTCCCCTGAATAATATCTATCGTCTTTCGTGTCACAAATGCCCCAACTAGAGCGTATAACGCTTTTTCAGGTGAAAAAATTATTCCTCCTGCAATCATAACGGCTGCATCCATAAATATAATGGACGTACTTTGTTTAATAGACTTTCTCTTGTATAGAATCTGAGCTATTAAAGTAAAGCCACCTGTATTCCCACCAGCTCGAAAAACCACTCCTAGCCCAACTCCTACCCCTAATCCGCCAAAGATAGAAGCTAATAAAGGATCATCGGTAAGCGGAGGCAATTTGCTTGTGAGATAGATAAAAAATGGAATTAGCAGAGAGCCAACGACCGATTTTAAAATAGAATGTAACCCTAAAAAGTAGCAACAAACTATTAATAAAAGTAAAGTAGTTACCAATAAAATAATAGCTGAAGGAACATGAAAAACATAACTAAGAACAAGAGATGCTCCCGTTAAACCGCCAGAAGCAATCTGGTTTGGACCCTGTAATAAAGTAAAAGATAAAGCAACAATAAATGTACCTGCTAGCATAGATGTATAAAACTTAACTTGATTCATAATCTTCTCCTTTTTTAAGAGATTATAAACTTCTGAGAATTCTCTAGCAATGACGCAGATTAACGCCTTAGTGTTTTTATGCTTCTATGCTTTTATTTGTTAAATTAATAAGAAAAAAGCTATCATTCTATTAAACTGAGTGCTTATCAAATTTTCTTATATGATATGAATGCTTGGAACACTTTTAAAGACAAGTGAATATAATTAAACTAAGTCTCCTTGAAATATAAATATTTAGACTCCCTTCTAGCAGGGAGTCTTTTTATGAAATAAATTAATTTAAAAAGGTCGAATATAGTAAAGTTAGGTGCAAGGAAATGTGTTGGATTAAAATAAAATTTGATCCTAAATACCTTATTTTACGTTAAATTTAATGAATCCGTTTTGAAAAAAGATTAAAATGAAGCACATTTTACACAGTAAAAAGGGATCTTTCTTTGATTAAAAGATCTCTTTATTTATTTAATATTCTTACCCTTAAATAAAAACCTATCATCTAAATCTGAATGTGTCCCATTATAATTAACTTCATTATCAATATCTTCTAAATTTAACTTAGTAATATCATCGTCATCTTCACTACCAATAACAGCAATTAATCTCAAATCTTTCCCTGGAGTACCTAAAAGTATCGCCGTAGATTGATATGTATCAAATCTAGTTTCTTCAGCAAGATATTCTGACAAAATCTCTAAAATATCATCTTCATTGTATTTAAATATTTTTCTCTTATTATTTTGACTCATTATGTTTTCCCCCACAATCTGATTAATAATAAGTTTAATTTATTATTTAAGTACCCTATAACTGTTCTTCAACTAACTTACTCTATTATGTAAAGAAGATCCTGAAGTATCAAAACCATTGCTTTATATCAACCTACTTAACATAAAGCACATTTTACAAAGCAAAAAGGATCTTTTAGTTAAAGATTCTCTTATTTTTTATTCAATTAATACTATCCATTAGTTAAATAAGTTTGCTACTTTTTTCTTTTTCTCCATGTAATAAATATAGTAATAGCAACTAATCCTAAAATGCCGATTACAACGTATGTAAATGGATGAACCACAACCAAATAACTATCTTTATACTGATAATTTTCACTTCCAACTAGCATTGAAATCCTCCTAAAATTCTTACTCTATTTCAAAAAATTATACTCTATTTAACATAAAACACATTTTATAAAGTAAAAAAAGGGATCTTCGAATGAAAGATCCCTTAATTTTCAAGACTCTAGCTGATTTATTTGAATCCCTCTACAAATAATAATGATCTTTGTTTTTGAAAATAAATCAATTTCATGTGAAATCATTTGGTTAGATGTTTCTAAAATCTCATCATATCCCCATTCATCAATGCCACACATACCATCCCAAACTATTTCATTTAGATTAGAATAAACATTTCGTGTAATATCATAATCAAAGAAAAATCTTCTTACCTCACTCCAAACTATTTCATATAAAGAGCCACCCGAATGCTCAATAATCATACGAATGGAAGTTGGATCTTTTATTTCTTCTTCACTACTTCGGTCAAAATGATTAATCAACTTTATATGCTTGATATGACCATCGTGAAAAGACTTATGAAGAATAAATTCAAATGTTTGTTCATCAAAACGATGTGCAATCGTTTTTAAATATTCTCCATATCCCTGAATATCCCAATTTTCCTCTGATACTAAAAATTTCAATGGAAATCCCCCCTATTTTTCTACAATTATCCTACATTTTGAACTGTCATAACAAAAGAATTTTATAAGAGGATGATTTTAAAATAATTAACTCTAATTAACATAATCTACATTTTACAAAGCTAAAAAGGATCTTCAAT
>NZ_BCVG01000111.1 GCF_001591625.1 Metabacillus fastidiosus NBRC 101226 | reverse complement strand
CCTGCAGATTCTGATAAAGGCAGAGAAGATATGCAGGAGATCAACTGTCCGTAAAGGTCCGATTAGTTCAACTAATTATTAGCGGGGACGAGAAAAAATCCCCATTAACAGCTTCACTTTATATAAATCATATCATGCTAAATAATCGATTAAAAATAAAATTTACTTTTTTACATGATAAAGCAAAACTTTGCTAAAATTAAGTATAATAAGTTTGATATAAAGACAAATGGTTAAATTGTAAAAGTATAAATGAATAAAATCGAGAAACTTTTATGCATGTTGCGGCGGAGGGTATCTCAACAATTAAAAAGGATAAGGAGGGGAAATCGTCTGTCAAAACGAGCAGCATTATAAAATCAGACAAAGTAATGGAATGAAAAATTTTATAATGTTTTGGCAGCGAGATGCAAATACGGTACGTAAAAGCAATTATTCAAATCTTTTTTTTATATTGTATTTATTTATTAGGAAACTGGATTCATACAACATTTAAATTAGTTATTCCAGGCAGTATCATAGGAATGCTCATTCTTTTTATTCTTTTATATATGAGGCTGATTAAAGTAGAATGGTTGAAAATAGGCGGTTCCCTTCTGTTGGCACATATGACATTATTATTTATTCCAGCAACAGTAGGAATTATTGACTATCTTCACCTCTTTAGCGGACCAGGATTTATAACAATTATTATCGTTTTATTAAGTACGATTATCGTTATGCTTTCAACTGTTATGATTAGTGAGTTTATTTTAAACAGGAAAGAAAATAAGGATGGGGAAAAGAATGTAGAAGAGAGGCTCCGGGCATGAATATTGTTATTGGGATTTTATTTATTATATTAACAATTGCTGTTTATTATGGAATGAAATGTTTATATAAACGATTTCCACATCCGTTGCTCGTACCAATTGCGACATCAACAATAATTATTGTTCCTTTTCTTCTTTTCAGCCAGATTTCTTATCGTACATATATGATTGGAGGGAATTGGATTGATGAACTGCTCGGACCTGCTGTTGTTTCATTCGCTATCCCTTTATATGAGCAAAGAAAAATTGTAAGAGAAAATATTGTGAATATTTTGACGAGTGTTTTTATCGGTGCTTTGATTGGAATTGTAAGCGGGCTTTTATTAGGTAAGATATTTCATATTGATAAGATGCTTGCTTTATCGCTTGCTGCCAAATCAGTGACTACACCCGTAGCAATGGATTTAACAGAAATTATCGGCGGAACACCTGCACTTGCCGCAGTCTATGTTATTCTTGCTGGTATTTTTGGAGCAATATTTGGCCCTATGCTCTTGAGAATGTTAAAAGTAAAGCGGAGTTTATCTATTGGTCTCGGTTTTGGTACCGCCGCCCATGGAATTGGTACAGCAAAGGTAATTGAATATGGAAAGCTGGAAGGGGCAGTAAGTTCTGTATCCATGACTTTAAGTGCTATTTTTACAAGTATTCTTTGTCCGATTATCGTTTCAATAATGTTATAGTATGTAGTAAGAAGAAAGTTTGAAGAGTGGGGTGATAAGAAATTGGCACAATTAATTAAATTATACGATTATATTTCTCGCTATGAGGTTGATCCATATCGTTACCCAGGCCAGTTCATTCGTTTGAAAAAACAGCAATGGGAAAAAGTCCTTAATGCCTGGGAAGGGAAAACACTGCATTCTGTTATGAAAGAAACGGCTGAGCCGGAGCGGAATTTTGAAATGAGCAGAAAGCAAACGATTATAAATAAATTGAAAAATAAGTTTAGTAAAAATAAAGATAATATTGAGTCAATTACGATCCCGCTTCTTATTGAAGAGAGAGCAATGAGTGAAGAAGATCTATCAGTCGAATTTACAACTGAGCCGAAAAATTTAGAAGAGCTTAAATCTTTATTTTTAGATGATATATTCCGTTTTCAAATCCGATGGGCCAGTTCCACACTGCTTGAGAAATCAATCGTTGAAAAATCTGTTTATCACGATCCAATTATCCGATATTTTTTACAAAGTATCCCAGATCATTTTTTACTTCTTTATAAGCCTGTACTAATACTTCAAAAGGCCCCTGTTGAACTTGATATTATTTTAATTAGTCCAACAGAAATATATTGTATTACTTTATTGGAGAGACTGAGTGATGTAACTTATATTGGTTCGAAGGAAAACTTTTGGATTGAAAAAGGAATTGACTTTGAAAATAAAATATTAAATCCGCTTCTTAGTTTAAATCGAACTGGCACTGTTGTCCAAAAGCTTATGAAATCGGCTGGAGTAGAGCTGCCAATTAAGAAAGTGATTATAAGCCGAAACAGTTATATTGATTATCCAGTCCCGCCATATGATGTTATTCTTTTAGATAAAAGAACATACAATAACTGGTTCCAGCAAATAAGAGGGTCGTCCTCGCCTTTGAAGCATGTTCAATTAAAAGCAACTCAATCAATATTAACTTATGGTCTATCCAGCTCCTTTAAACGTCAAGAATGGGTAAAGGACGTAGAATAATTTCCTCCCGCATCTGCTCATTAAGCTGTATTTCTATGTTTAGTGGGGGAGGAAGTATTTTTTTATGGCTAAATAAGAAGATAAATAACAGCTCAATAGAACATTTATATATTCATGACATAAAATATGAGTATACAAATACTAAAGAGAGTTATTATTTACATGAGTTCAATGAAATGTAAGCGATTTAAAAAATGTTTGAATCGGTTTTATTTATTAAATAAATGGAAGGTATTTTCCAAGAGAATCGCACATTTGTATCAAAAATTATCGTGGGTTCTCACAAGGGGATGAATGATCGTGATATATGTAAATCGTGAATTTGAGGCATATTTGGATAAGTTAAATGAGATAACTATTCTCATTCCTAAGGAGAAACATAGTGATAAAAAAACATTCATTTTAAAAATGAATGGAATGGAGGAGGATCTTTTAGTAAAAGAGTACTATGAAATTGAAAAACATATTAAATATGTTTGCCAAACGAAGCAGGAACTTGATTTTTCCTTAACAAATAAAATTATTGATGAGAAAAACAATGTTACTGATTTACAAATAGGTGCTGTTGTGCGGACGCAGGAATTTGATGAGAAGTTTTATTACGATGGAAAAGATTTAGGTGTGGAATATAAGCTGGAAGAGACGATTTGGAAAGTATGGGCACCCACAGCCACAGATGTAAAACTAAGACTCTATAATGACAAACAAGAGATCGTAAACACATTAGATATGGAGCGGCTTGAAAAAGGTGTATGGTCTCAAAAATTAGTCGGTGATTATGAAGGATACTTCTATACTTACCTCGTCTGTGTAAACTTAGTTTGGCAGGAAGCGGTTGATCCAAATGTAAAGCTCGTTTCGATTAACGGAAAATATGGATATGTTGCAGACTTAAATAAGACTGCTGTAAAAAAGATTCCTACAATGCCATTAGTTAATAAAACAGATGCTGTTATTTATGAGACACATATTCGGGATTTCTCTATTCATGCAGAGAGCGGTATTGTAAATAAAGGTTATTATGAAGGTTTTACAGAACTGGGAACGGTTAATTCAGCCGGTGATTCTACTGGAATTAGTTATTTGAAAGAGTTAGGGATTACACATATTGAGCTGCTTCCGATTAATGATTTTGAAGAAGTGGATGAAAAAAATCCTTTTACCCATTATAACTGGGGGTATAATCCGCTTCATTTTAATGCACCTGACGGCAGCTACTCAAAAGATCCATATGACCCATATAAAAGAGTAATGGAAGTAAAATCGCTTATTCAAAATGTCCATCAAAATGGATTGAAAATTATTTTAGATGTCGTTTACAATCATGTATACCATAAAGAAACATCATCTTTTGAAAAAATCGTGCCAGGATATTTCTTCCGTTATGATAAATATGGCCAGCCTTCTAATGGGACTGGAGTTGGGAACGATGTCGCTTCAGAACGTTTAATGGTAAGGAAATTTATTAAGGAGTCTGTTGAATACTGGTTAGAGGAATACGATGTTGATGGTTTCCGTTTTGACTTGATGGGAATCTTAGATGTAGAAACGATGAATGAAATAGAAAAGATAGCAACTTCGATAAAGGAAGATGTCATCCTTCTTGGAGAAGGATGGGATCTACAAACTCCATTGGCAATAGAGGAGAAAGCAATTCGTCCCAATGCAAGAAAAATGGGTGGTATTGCCTTCTTCAATGATAAATTCCGTGATCTGGTGAAAGGCAGCACGTTTAATATTAACGATCAGGGTTTTGTATTAGGTGTTAATGATAAAAAATATGGTTTAAAGCGATTAGTTGCTGGAACGATTGATGAATTTTTTAACTATCCTCATCAGTCAATTAATTATGTTGAATCACATGATAACCATACGATGTGGGATAAATTTATAAGTATGAACCAAAATGAAAATGAAGAACGACTGAGGGCTAGGCATCGGTTAGCTACAAGTATTGTTCTGCTTTCACAAGGGCTCCCTTTTTTGCATAGCGGGCAGGAGTTTTTCCGTACGAAAAAGGGAATTGAAAATAGTTATAACTATCCAGATAAAATTAACTGGATTGACTGGTCAAGAAGAAGTGAGTTCAAGGATAATGTTAATTATATGAGAGGATTAATTTCATTAAGAAAGCAGCACGGTGCATTCCGTTTTCCAAATTATGATCTTATCCGGAAACACTTAATCTTTTTAGATTATTATCCGAATTTATTCGTCTATAAATTACAAGATGTATCAGATTATGGACCATGGAAAAATATTTTAATTATTCATAATAATAATCAGCATAATGAAAATATACAGCTTCCAGGAACAGAGGAATGGTCTTTAATTTGTACTCCGAAAGAAGTTAGTGCTAATAACCCCTTTTCTAGTTTAACAAAACATTCCTCATTAATCGTTAATGAGTTAGGAACATACGTTTTATGTCAAATGTAGAAATGAAATTTACTTGACTATCATCATATGGAAAAGATAAAATTTAAAAAGATGGCTATTGATGTTTTATTTATATGAGCAATAGTCATCTTTTTCTTTCAAAAAGCTCTTATTTCATCTAGAGAAGGATGGAATTATTAACTAATAATTAAATGAAATGTTGGGTTGAACGTGAAAGTAAACTGGATGGAACAAGTACTAGGTAGTGAATGGGAAATTTCCCCTGCAGGCGGTGCGACCGGGGAGGCTTATTATGCCGAGTATAATGGTCAAAAATTATTTTTAAAACGTAATAGTTCTCCATTTTTAGCTGTGCTCTCTGCTGAAGGAATTGTCCCTAAATTAGTTTGGACGAAAAGGCTTGAAAATGGGGATGTCATTACCGCTCAACATTGGATTGATGGGAGCGAGTTAAAGTCTAAAGAAATGGGCGGAGAAAATGTGGCGGAACTGCTTCATAAAATCCACCATTCGAAGGAATTATTAGATATGTTAAAAAGACTTGGGAAACAGCCTTTAACCCCAAGCTCTATTTTACAAGATATAAAACAGGCAGTGGAGTTTCATGGATTGAATCAGATGGAGATTAAACAGGCTATTGAATATCTTGAAATGAAATTGCCGAGTATCCAATGTGAGGAATATGTTGTCTGTCATTGTGATATCAATCATAATAACTGGCTCATTACAGAAACAAAGCAGCTTTATTTAATTGACTGGGACGGAGCAATGATTGCTGATCCGGCAATTGATATCGGTATTTTATTATATTGGTACATCGAGGAAAGCCAATGGGAAAATTGGTTATGTGCATATGGCCTGTCACTCGATGGAGAAATATTAAATAGGATGTACTGGTATGTGTTAGCACAAGGAATTACATCTATTCTTTGGCATCATGCTAAGGAAAACGAACAGGAATTAATAAACTGGATTAATCATATTCGGGAAATGCTTCAGAAAATGAGCGCTTCCTAAGAATATGAATCAATATCATTAATCCACTCCGTTAATATATTTTGATGTGATTCAATATGTTCATTTAACTGTGGACTATTTTTCCCAGTTTGACTATATGTGTGAATAGGTTCTAATATATTTTTAATATTTTCATTAACATTTGCATTAGCTAATAATGATTTTATAACCCTTTCAAGTTGTTCACATTCTGCTACTGTTCCACAACAATCCGATTGATGCTCTAATAGAATATCTTTTAATAACCCGAGTTGATGTCCATAATCAAGAGGCATAAGGAATCATCCTTTCTAATCTGGCATATAAGAATAATATGTCTTTTATAATGAAGAAATATACAAACAAGATTTTAGAGCTTTATCATAAAAAGGTCTGACCTTTCCAACGATACTGATATATAGCTTAATTGCATATATCAAGTTAGAGGGGTCAGACACTTTGATTTTTAATAATTAATTGAGGTGTTTTTAAATGCGTTTACGTAATAAGCCATGGGCTAGTGACTTTATTTCACAATATCCACAATATCTTATTCAGGCTCCGGAAAATCAAAAAGGAAAATGGAATGAATTATTTGGAAATGATAATCCTATTCATATTGAGGTAGGGACAGGTAAAGGACAATTTATAACAGGGATGGCAAAGCAAAATCCCAATATTAATTATATAGGAATTGAATTATCAGAAAATGTAGTTGTTTTAGCATTACAAAAATTAGTAGATGTTGAGCTGCCAAATGTTAAACTTCTAAATGTGAATGCAAATGATTTAACAAACATTTTTGAGAAGGGTGAAGTTGGACAAGTTTATTTAAATTTCTCTGACCCTTGGCCGAAAAAACGTCATATAAAAAGAAGACTGACATATAAAACATTCCTTGCATTATACGAGACTATTTTAGCAGATAAAGGTGAAATTCATTTTAAAACAGATAATCAGGGGTTGTTTGAATATTCATTAATGAGTTTTTCTGAATATGGATTATTACTGAAATATGTGAGCTTAGATTTGCATAACAGTAATATGGAAGGAAATATTATGACAGAATATGAAGAAAAATTCTCTAAAAAAGGTCAAAGGATTTACCGCGCAGAGGTGCAATATAAGTAAACAAGGTCTCGCTTTAGACCTTGTTTACTTCTAAAATTGTCCCTGTTTTCGCATCGACAATTGTCTCATATTGTTCAGCTGAGTCGTCCACTGTTCGGGAAATTCCGGTTTTATAAATATCGTAGGAAATTCCGTTTTTCTCATATTGTTCCACATTTGTAAAAATCCAAGAACCATCAATTGTTCCTCGCTCTTTAAATGCTTTTTTCACTATATTCAATGCTTTATTTGATGAAATATATGTTGTTTTCAGTTGATCTTTTAGAAAATATCCAATTGTTATTCCAAGGCCTAATCCAATCATAAAGTCTTTGCATTTCATTTTCTTTCCCCCCTTATCTTCATAAGCTCTCGTTTTTAGTATAACGAAACATTATTCAAAACGGCAAGTTGTGGAAAGCTTTTTCATAACAATGTAGAATAGAATATATACATAATGTTTGGAAATCTTTTTAGAAAAGAGGCTAACGATGAATAGTAAAACGATGGAATTATTTAAAACTTTAACAGAGTTACAAGGTGCATCAGGGAATGAGCATGCAGTAAGAGCTTTTATGCGTGAAAAGATTGAACCTGTCTCAGATGAAATTATCCAGGATAAATTAGGGAGTATATTTGGCGTAAAGTATGGGCGAAAAGACGGCCCGAAAATAATGGTTGCAGGACATATGGATGAAGTCGGTTTTATGGTAACAGCGGTTACAGATAACGGAATGTTAAGATTTCAGCCACTGGGAGGATGGTGGAGCCAGGTATTATTAGCACAAAGAGTACAAATAATAACAGATAATGGACCGGTAGTCGGTGTTATCGGTTCTATCCCTCCGCATCTTTTAAGTGAAGAACAGCGAAAAAGACCGATGGATATAAAAAATATGCTTATTGATATTGGGGCTGATGACCGTGCAGATGCTGAAGAAATCGGTATTAAACCTGGACAGCAAATTGTTCCTATTTGTCCATTTACACCGATGGCAAATCCAAAGAAAATTTTAGCAAAAGCATGGGATAATCGCTATGGCTGCGGACTTGCAATTGAGCTTCTTGAAGAATTGAAAAATGAAAAATTACCAAATATATTGTATTCAGGTGCAACAGTTCAAGAGGAAGTTGGGCTGAGAGGGGCCCAAACAGCAGCAAATTTAATTAAGCCTGATTTATTTTTTGCATTGGATGCAAGTCCTGCTAATGATATGAGTGGAAGTAAAAAAGAATTCGGTCAGTTAGGAAAAGGGGCATTGCTACGAATCTTTGACCGTACAATGATTACTCATCGAGGTATGAGAGAATTTGTGCTTGATACAGCTGAAAAGAATAAAATTCCTTATCAGTATTTTGTTTCCCAAGGTGGAACAGATGCTGGTCGTGTTCATTTATCAAATACAGGTGTCCCATCTGCTGTAATTGGAGTATGCTCACGTTATATCCATACATCAGCATCAATTTTACATATTGATGATTATGCAGCAGCGAAAGAGCTTATTACAAAGCTTGTGAAAGCATGTGATGAAACTACAGTTAATATGATTAAGCAGAACTCATAATGAAGAAATGGTGAGTAAAAGTGAAGATCGCAATTGGAACGAAAAATCCGACTAAAGTAAATGCAGTGAAAGAGGCTTTTTCTATATTTCATGACGTTACATTCTTTGCTCTTGATGTTTCATCAGGCGTGTCTCCCCAGCCTATTACAGATGAGGAAACGATCCATGGAGCGATAAATCGAGCTAATAATGCACTTCTTGAGGCTGTTGCTGGGATTGGAATTGGCCTTGAAGGCGGGATTGTTGAAACTAATATGGGGATTTTCTTATGCAATTGGGGCGCGTTGGCAGCTTCAAATGAGGATGTAATTATCGCTGGGGGCTCAAGAATTTTGCTGCCTGATGAAGTAGGCAGAGCAGTTCTTGCAGGCCGTGAATTAGGCGATGTGATGGACGATTATACAAATACTCATAATATAAGACAAAATGAAGGTGCCATTGGCATTTTTACGAATGGTTTAGTGAATAGAACAGAAATGTTTACCGAACTCTCTAAGCTTTTATTAGGACAATACTTATATCAAACAAATAAGAAAGGGGCTGGCCTGTAAGTCCCTAATAAATTTTAAAAGCTGAAAGGCCTTGTTGCCAAATCCTTGATTTTACTGGATTTCCATAACAAGGCCTTTCAGCAGAATGTCCCAAAAGGGTTGCTTTCACCCTTCTGGGACATTCTCATTTCTTATTCTTGTTCAAAAATGTATGAAAGAGCTTTTAAAGCTTGTTCTACAGTAGATACTGTTACGTTAGCTTTATTTGAAAGTTCTTTTAATGGATGGTGTAAGTTCTCAGGTCTGATTAAAATAAGCGGCTTATTTAAAGCGATAGCCGTGCTCGCATCCATAGCTGTGTTCCATTGTTTGTACTGCTCTCCGAATAAAGCAACAACGATATCTGCTTTGTTCATTAATACAGATGTTCTTAAATTATTGATATCAGAAGCAGCATCATCTTTATACACTTTTCCAGGCTGTTCACCTAAAATTTCTTCCCCAATTGAATCAGAACGGTCATGGTTTTCCATTGGTCCAACAAATGTAAGCGGAAGCTGTCTTTCTTTTGCTAAGTTTTTAATTTCTTCTCTCCAAGCTGTATGTATTTCGCCTGCTAAATAAACAACAAATTCCATTATTATCTCTCCTTATTACTATAATAAAGTTAATATAACCTAATTCTATCACAATCTAACATTATTCTATAATAAATTGGCTTGTTATAATTTTTAGACAGAAGAGAAAATATTAATGTATATTTAAAAAATGTTCATATCATTTTCCTTTATGTACAGTTATTTGATATTATTCAAGTTGATATATTAATAATGGAGGTTTTTATAATGGAAAAAATGAATTCAATTGAACAATATAATGAAATAATTAGTAAAGAAAACGTGATACTTATGTTTTCAGCAGACTGGTGTCCGGATTGCCGTGTTATTGAACCTATTTTACCTGAATTAGAAGCAGAAAACAGCAGCTATACATTTTATTATGTTGATCGTGATCAATTTATTGATCTTTGTGGCGAGTTAACTGTTTTTGGAATTCCGAGCTTTGTCGCATTTAATAAAGGGAAAGAAATCGGACGTTTCGTAAGTAAGGACCGCAAAACGAAAGAAGAAATCCAAAACTTTATTAATACACTAAATGCTTAAGAAAAAGTCTTAATAATAGGAAGAGAGGAGGGAAAATAAATGAGAATGACATCAAGAAAATTAGTTGAAGTTATTAAAGAGAAACTGTCTAATGAGCATTGGTCTTTTGAATTTGACCGTGAAAAAGATATGCTTAGAATCGAAAATAAAACGACAGATAAAGGAGTTTCCCTTTCATTGCCAGGAATTATTGCAAAATGGGAAAACAAGAAAGAAGAAGCAATTGATGAAGTTGTGTACTATGTAAAAGAAGCATTGAATGTTATGGGAAAACAGCAGGAATTGACTGGAAAGGAAAAGTCAGTCTTTCCTGTTATCCGTTCCACTTCTTTTACGAAGGAAACGAAAGAAGGCATAGAGCTTGTATTTGCTGATCATACTGCTGAAACTCGTATTTATTATGCTCTTGACTTAGGCAATACGTATCGATTAATTGATGTAAAGATGATGGAAAGAGAAGGCTGGAATATTGAGCAGTTAAAGGAAATGGCTATTTTCAATCTTCGTTCATTAGAAACGAAAGTAAAAGCAGATAATGTAGCCGGTAATATTTTTTATTTCTTCAATGCAAATGATGGTTATGATGCAAGTAGGATTTTAAATGACTCACTTTTGCAATCATATGAAGAGAAAATTGAAGGAAAGATGGCTGTAGCTGTTCCACACCAGGATGTTTTAATTATTGTCGATGTCCGCAATGAAACAGGTTATGACATTTTAGCCCAGCTAACGATGAGTTTTTTTGCCAGCGGTACCGTTCCAATTACCGCATTATCATTTTTATACGAAGATAATCGATTAGAGCCGATTTTTATATTAGGAAAAAATCGTCCGAAATAAAATAGTATTCCCTAAAATAAGAACAATCTATCGAATAATTTTAAGAGAAAGTCACTAGTTTTCATACTAGTGATTTTTTTTATCTACAAGTTTAGACAATTATTGTTACAATAGAAATGAATAATAGAATTTGAAAGAGTGGTTTAATAATGAATTGGTTATCGAAATTTGTAAACTTTTTTTTAACTGATAATGAAAATGAATTTGATGAAGCAGAACAAAAACAAGAAGTCGAGAAACAAAAGCAAACGACTGAGTTTAATCATACAGCAAATAATAATAATGTTGAGACAAGAATATCATACCAGTATCCGCAGGGGAATTTTCGCTTTCCTGTTATCCCTGATCGTATATCAAATGAGCGTGAGGAGCCTAAAAAGGTCAGACAGGTCAGACAGCCTAATGTACAGCGATTTCAGCAAGTAAAGCAAACTGAACCTTCGTTAAAAGTCGAGAGAAATAGTCGCCGTCATGATAAAAATGAACCAAGATCTGTTTATAAGGAAAAGAGGCCCTTTCATCCGACAGAGATTCCCTCACCAATATATGGATTCAGGTCAAGAGCACTTGCTTCTGAAGAAGAAGTTTTAAAGAAGGTACAGCATCAATATAAAGAAGAGATTGATGTTGTATCTCCCAAAATAGAAAATAATGAAGAGAAATTTCAGATTATAATGGATGATATTTTAATTTTAGAGCCGATAGATAATGAAATAAAGGAAACAGATCAAAGAATCGATGAAAAAAATGATACTAAGAGTGAAACAGAAAGTGAAACAGAACTGCTC
>NZ_BCVG01000110.1 GCF_001591625.1 Metabacillus fastidiosus NBRC 101226 | reverse complement strand
CAGCGACTTTCCCTTTTTATCAGCGACTTTCCCTTTTTATCAGCGACTTTCCCTTTTTATCAGCGACTTTCCCTTTTTATCAGCGACTTTCCCATCACATAAAAAAGCTGGAGCTCAAGCTCCAGCTTTTTTATCCAATATAGCGATGATAAATTGTCTTTGCTTCTGCAACATCTTTCGTTCCATGGATAAGCGCCCTGCCGTCTTGGAATAAAACGAGGCGGTGTTTATCTACTGAGAAGGAAAGTAAAAATCCATTTTCTAAAAAAGTATCTGCGATTGGCTTTACTCTTTTTGCAATTGTTACGAAGTCAAATTTTTTCTCTGATCCTTCTGGCGGACGGATTTGAACTGTATCTCTTCCGCATAACACAGCAACTTTTGCTTCCTTATCTGCTGTTAAATAAGGATAGACAGGATTTTCTCCACATGTCGGGCATGCATCATTTTTTAAACGTTCCATGTTAATAGAAGAATACTGATTTTTCCACAAATCGAATGAAACTAGTTTCTTGCGGATGTTTTCTTTATCTTCGACGAGAATTTTTAATGCTTCTGTCGCCTGATGTGCAACAACCGTTGTCACTGCTGGAGAAATAACACCAACAGTATCACATGTCATCCCGTCAAATGGGATGTGTTTTAATAAACAATGCAAGCAAGGTGTTTCATGAGGAATGATCGTAAATGACAGACCATAGCTTCCGACAACTCCACCATATATCCATGGAATATTATATTTTAACGAAGCATCGTTTATAAGCAAACGAGTTTCAAAATTATCTGTACAGTCAAGAATAACATTTACACCTGTTAACCAGTCCTCAATATTTTTAGAACTGACATCATCTACATAAACATTTATTTTCACTTCAGAGTTAATTTGTGATAAATGATTTTTTGCAGCGATAGCTTTTGGCAATCTTTCCTCTGCATCATTTTCTGTATAGAGCTGTTGTCTCTGGAGATTGCTCCATTCCACATAATCACGGTCAATAATCGTGATTTCTCCGATACCAGCTCTCACTAAAATTTCTGCATTTGCTGTACCAAGTGCACCTGCCCCGACTAATAATGCGTGCTTTCCTCTTATTTTTTCTTGTCCTGCTTCACCAACTGGACTAAATAAAATTTGGCGTGAATATCGTTCCATTAAGTTGTAATCATTCCTTCTGTCGGACTGCTAGCTGTTGCATATTGTTTCTTCGGAATTCTGCCAGCTTCGTAGCCAAGTCTTCCCGCCTCAATTGCAAGCTTCATAGCGATCGCCATTTTCACTGGATCTTTTGCTGCTGATACAGCTGTATTTAAAAGAACCGCATCTGCACCGAGTTCCATTGCAAGTGCTGCGTCTGCCGGTGAACCAATACCTGCATCAACGATAACCGGTACGCTTGATTGTTCAATAATAAATGAAATATTGACTGGATTTAAAATACCTTGTCCAGAACCGATTGGTGATGCACCAGGCATGATTGCGTGAACCCCTAATTCTTCTAATCTACGAGCTAACACAACATCATCTGAAGTATACGGTAAAACAATAAATCCTTCTTCTAACAGCATTTCACTCGCTTTTAATGTTTCCACCGGGTCAGGAAGCAATGTTTTATCACAGCCGATAATTTCAACTTTAATCATATCGCATAAACCTGATGCTTTAGCGAGCTTCGCAATTCGAACAGCTTCTTCTGCCGTTTTCGCACCTGCTGTATTTGGTAGCAGTGAATATTTTGATAAATCTAACTGCTCAAGAAAATTCGGCTGGCTTGGTTCAAAAATATCCATTCTTCTTACAGCGAATGTTAAAATTTCCGACTCCGATTTTGCCACAGCTTCTTTTTGAATTTCAAATGACGGATATTTCCCTGTTCCTAATAATAAACGTGATTTAAACTCTTTATCTCCAATTTTAAGCATCTAATCAGCCTCCCCCAACGAAGTGAACAAGTTCAATTTCGTCTCCTTGATTTACTTCTCTAGTATCGTAATCTTCTTTACTAATAATCTCTTTATTTTGTTCAACAATTACAAGCCTGTTCTCAAGCTCATAATGTGAAAGCAAATCAGTAATAACACGGATACTTGATGTAAGTTCTACATTCTCTCCGTTAAGTTTGATAACCATCAAACCCACCTCATCTTTCATTATTTTACTCCTAGTTTCAGCTTTCTTACTGCTTCTTTTGGATTATCACTTGATAAGACATATGACATTACTGCCATTCCAGCCGCTTTTGCGGCGCTAATTTCAGCTGCCTTCTCAGGAGTAATTCCACCGATTGCAATTACCGGGATATTCACAGCTCTACAAACTTCCTCAAGTGCCGAAATTCCTCTTCCTGGGAGATTCACTTTAGAGTTCGTTGCGAATATATGGCCAAAAAGCAAATAATCAGCACCTTCTGCCTCACATTGAATCGCTTCTTCCACAGAATGAATAGAACTGCCGACTCTCATTTCAGGATAGTTTGTCTTTACTTCTTTAATCGAAAAACTGTGACCTGGTAAATGGATATTAGGAATATTCCTCATTAAAGCGACATCGAGTCTATCATTTATGACTAGTTTTCTCTTATCGACACCACTATCTGAAAGTCTTGTCACTAATTGAACGAGCTCTCTCGCTGTCTTTGTTTTCTCCCTAATATGAATATAGTCTGCTTCTTGATGAAATTCAGTAATAACTTCAACTAGTTCATCAACTGTCTTTTTCCCATCGGTTATAACATGAATTTCCATACAATCAAACCTTTCTCGAAAAAAGCATCAATGTCTCGTACAGTCCAAGCTATATCATGCACTGCTGCAATCTTGAACAGAAATACGTGTTTCTTCAATTAAAAAGCAGGTAGACTACAATAGAGAAACCATACAAAAAAACCACTATCCTAACATAGGAGAGTGGTTTGTGCCTAATATATCCGCAACCCACTTCCCTACGCTGGCATAACCCAGATCAGGTGATAAGAGTCTCAAAGGCACACTTTGATCTCAGCCTTTCATAAAAAGGCACCTCTAGCGGTAATTCATTTGTATATAGTAAAACTCCCTATTTATACGAGTTTTACTTTCTATTCTATCATAACAAATTTGTCGAAAGTTTCAAGAAAAAAGTATTCTATCGTTTTAACTATATTGCAGCTCTTCTTTTAATTCATTTACATATTCCACTTGCCCTGTAACAATAAGACGATCACCAACCATCAATTCTGTATCACCATGAGGAACGATGGAATCTTTTCCTCTGAAAATCCGGACAAAAATAATATCCCCGGTAAATGGAAATTGTCTCAGTGAAATTTTATTATACTTTGAATTATTCATATTGATTTGATAAAGCATATTTTCTGCATTCGTTAGCATTCTCATAATACTTGGCGCTTCAACGAGGGCACGGACTATTGTTTTCGTTGAAAGAAGAACAGAAACAATATCAATTTGATTTTCTTTCATTGTTTCAATTAAATCGGGTGAAGTAACACTAGCGATTACTCTCTCTATCCCATACTCCCTTGCATGAAGAGCAATTTCAGCATTCTTATTTTCATCCCCGGTGGCAGCAACGATAATATGGGCATCAAACACATTATTCTCTTTCAGCGTATCAAACGCAAAATCATTTATTTCTTGTAAATTAAAAAGCGATTCATCCGCTTTTTTATCAATTGACTCTTGCTTTACATAGTAAATAGTAGTCTCATATAAATCGGAATTTAATTCCCTCGTAACGGGAAGTGTCATCTGATTTGCTCCAAGGAAAATAACTTTCTGCTTCTGTGCCCGTGTTAATTGTTTCGGGAATAGCTTCCTAAAGAAAATCGGTGTCACGATACTCGTAATAACAGCGACTAAAATAAGTGCTCCCGACATTTCTGATGTAATAATTCCTATTCTCTCTCCAATCGTTGCAGACGCAATAACAAGTGAAAGGGTCGATGTTAGTAAAAATCCTGCCGCTAATGTTGTTTTCATATCATACCAGCGTCTTAAATAAAGAATTGGAATAATCTTCGAAATGAGTAAACTAAGAAATAACAGCGGAATTAATAAAATAATTTTCGGATTTTTAAAAAGAGACCAAATATTTAGTTTCACTCCGACCATAACGAAGAAAATCGGAATTAAAAACCCGTAGCCAAATGAATCGAGCTTTTGTACCATTTCCTTATTAGGTGATAATAGGGAAACGAGCACTCCTGCCAAAAAAGCTCCGAGAATATTTTCAGCACCAATCGTTTCTGAAATAGCTACTAAAACGATGATTAATGTAAATACAGCTCTCGTTCCAATTTGAATCGTTCCTTTGGACAATGTGTCAATAAAAGAACGATTTTGAAATGTCTTCCCAATAAAATAAAGAGCCACACCTGCAGCAAATAAAATTAACAAAAGCCATGTGTTACTATTTCCACTATCATAAATAGAAGCAAAAACAGCTAGAAGAATCATCGTCACCAAATCTGCAATAACAGCAATTAGAAGGATAATTTGCCCTATATTCGTTTTCATAATTTTCGCATCTTTCAATGTTGGGACGACAACACCGAGTGAGATTGTTGAAATAATCAGAGTCATTAAGAACATATTTTCAATAAAACCTGCTACTGTAAATGCATAAGATAAAAGAAAAGAAAGGGCAAAAATCCCTAGAAAAATAACAGTTGCTACTATAAAACTATTCGGAACAGTTTTTCCAGATGGCAGTTTTTCTTTCTTTCTTCCACTGACAAACGCTGAAAAATCAATTTCTAAGCCGCTTAAAAACATAAGGAAAATAAAACCAAGAAGGGATAATGTTTCCAACCACATATCTTGTTCAACTAAATTAAATCCGCTTTTTCCAATAATCAAGCCCATTACAATTTCCGCAACAACTACTGGAATAATATTTAGTTTAAAACGATGTAATAAAATCGGTGTTAAGAAAGCGACAAGAATAACGATCACTAATGATGTTACAGACGCTCCGTGCATATAACCCCTCCTTTTATTAATCAGTTTTTCCTATAACAAATACTGCATAAACATCGTTGCCATACCGAAATAAATTAAAATACTAATAATATCATTAATCGTTGTAATGAAAGGACCTGAAGCAACAGCTGGATCAACTTTTAATTTATGCATAATTAAAGGAATGAAAGCCCCTGCAATTGTCGCTACTGTTAATGTCACTAAAATAGAAATACCAACTAATAAGCCAAGGAAAATATCTTTCTGCCAAATAAAGACGACGATTGTTACGACGATACCACATATGGAACCAGTGATGAGCCCCGTGCCCGCTTCTTTAAAAATAAGTTTTAATTTACTTTCTTCTTCAAAATCTCCAAGTGTAATTCTGCGGACAGCTACAGCCAAAGCTTGAGTACCTGTATTACCTGCCATCCCTGCAATTAGCGGTATAAAAACAGCCAGAATAGCGACTTTATTTAATGTTTCCTCGAAACGTCCAATTAAACTCGCAGTAAACATCCCTAAAAATAATAAAATAATGAGCCAAGGCAGCCTTTTCCTCGCCGCTGAAAATGGTCCGCGATCAATGGAATCAACATCAGATACTGCCGCAAGCTTTGAATAGTCCTCACTAGCCTCTTCGTCGATAACATCAACAATATCATCGACTGTAATAATTCCTAATAAATGCTTTTCATTATCAAGAACGGGTAACGCTAAAAAATCATAATCCATTATTTTTCTCGCTACCTCTTCCTGATCTTCCATGACATTTACGGAATATACCCGTTCATTCATTAATTCAGAAATCATCGTCTCATCATCATGAATAATTAAATCTCTTAATGATATAACACCGACAAGCTTATTATCTTCATCAACGACATACACATAATAAATCGTTTCTGCATTCGGTGCTTCTTTTTTTAGAATTTGCATTGCAGAATGAATCGTTTGATGGGCGTGGATGGAAATATACTCTGTCGTCATAATACTTCCGGCAGTATATTCTTCATAATGAAGCAATTCGCGAATATCTTCAGCAGCTTCATCATCCATAATCTTCAAATAATTCGTTACCTGCTCTTTATCAAGCTCATTTAAAACATCAACCGCGTCATCAACATACATTTTTCCAATCATTTGTGCTGCGAATGTCGGATCCATTTCTGCTAAATACATTTCATATTCATCATTATCAATTTCGATATTTTCAAAGATGGTTGCCATCTCATTCGGTGAAAGAAACTGATAAACGATCATTCTTAATTCAGCATCAATTTTAATAAAAAACTTTGCCTGATCATAAGGATGCTGGTCAAGAAAGGTCTTTCGAAACTCCTCCAAATTTTCATGCTCTAATGCCAACAGGAGTGTTCCTTCTTCCAGTTCTACTTTTTCACTTTCATCAGCCATAAAGGTATCCTCCCTTCTGCTTTCCATAATTTATCCTTACATAGTTCATACTAATAGTGTAAAATGACTTATGAAAACTTTCCCTTCATATTTTATACGAATTAATAAAACTAAACCAAACATCTTTTAAAGATGTAATGAAAATTTTATATAAAAAGAGAAAGGCAGAGCTATGGAAAAAGAAAAAATTCCACAACAAGTTGATTATACACTGATTTTTATTATGTTTTTAATGGCAATTGTCAGTACTTTAGCTATTTATAGTGCTCAAGCTACATTACCCGAAAAACTGCAAGTCATAAACTTTGCCGCAAGACAAATCCAATGGTATATCATTGGAGGAATTGTCGTTATCGGTACAATGATTATTGATTATGACCGTTTCAAACAGCTTTCTTGGTATTTATATGGATTTGGGATGCTTTTGCTCCTTGGACTTGAAATATTACCTCAAGGAATTGTCCAAACAATAAAAGGTGCGACAAGCTGGTATAACCTCGGTCCGCTTGGAAACTTCCAGCCTTCAGAATTAATGAAAATCATTATGATTATTGTCTTGAGCAAGCTCATTACGGATCATCGGGAAAAATATCCAAACAGTGATATACAAGATGACTTTTTACTGATCGGGAAGATTGCTTTAGCTGCTGCACCTCCACTCTTTTTACTTTATAGACAGCCTGATATGGGAATGAGTATGGTTTTTTGTGCCATTATCGGCTCGCTCATCATCGTATCTGGAATTAAATGGAGAATTATTTTAAGCTTTGTTGGTACAGCAGTATTCCTAGCTTCAACCGTGGTATTTATTTTCTTTCAATTCCCAAAATTTTTTAATGATTATATACTAAATGGAAAATTATACCAACTAGACCGCTTTTACGGCTGGTTAAATCCGTATGAATATGCTGGAGAGCAAGGTTTCCAGCTCGTCAAGTCATTGCTTGCTATCGGTTCAGGTGAGCTGAAAGGTAAAGGATACCAAAACTTAGAAGTATACTTACCTGAGGCACATACGGATTTTATCTTCTCTATTATTGCGGAACAATTCGGATTTATAGGCGGCAGTATCGTCATTTCTTTATTCTTCTTACTTATTTATCGCATGATTCACATCGCATTGGAAAGCAATGAACCATATGGAAGCTATATATGTACTGGTATTATCGGAATGATTACATTCCAAGTTTTCCAGAATGTCGGCATGACAGTCGGCTTGCTGCCAATTACAGGTCTCCCATTGCCATTCATTAGCTATGGCGGAAGTTCACTTGCAACATATATGATCGCAATCGGCCTTATTTTAAATGTCAGATCAAGAACAAGAAAATACATGTTTGACTAACTTTTATAGATGTATTCATAAAAAATCGGAGCTTACTCAAGGTAAGCTCCGATTTTTATTTTAATATTTCCTTCATATCAAAAGGCAGCTCAGTTGAGAAACTTATCTCCTTCTCTAAAAAAGGATGCCAGAAACAAATATGTTCACTATGCAGAGCTTGTCTGTTTATTTCCGTTCGCATTCCTCCATATAAAGTATCTCCGCATAAAGGATGCCCCATTGATGAAAGATGGACGCGGATTTGATGTGTACGTCCTGTCTCAAGCTTTAATGACAGCAATGTTTTATCATCAAATCTTTGTAAAACACGGTAATGGGTAACTGCTGTTTGTCCGTCAGAGCGGACTTCTCTTTCAATAATACTGTCTGCTTTTCGACCGATCGGTTCATTAATGATACCAGTATCATTTTCTATAATACCGTGAACAATTGCCGTATATGTTCTCTCAATTCGTTTGTCCTTTTGCTCTGCTGAAAATAAGGAATGTGCAAAACGATGTTTGGCAATGAGCATAATTCCCGATGTATCTTTATCAAGACGATTTACAATATGAACCGTCGATGGAATATCATTTTCTTCATAATAATCAGCTAAACCATTTGCAAGTGTCCCTGTCTGATGTTCACGTGACGGGATCGACGGCAAAAATGGCGGTTTATTGATGACTAGACAATGGTCATCCTCATAGACAATTTGAAACTCAAGCTTCTGCCTCTTTAGTCCATCACTTCGTTTTTCTTCCGGGAAGATGACAGTAAGTATTTCACCATCCTTTAATAAATGGCGCACATTCACATCTTCCCCATTTACTTTAATTGCTCCGCCAGAAAACTTAATATCAGTTAAAGCACGTTTGGAAATTCGCTTTTCCTGTAAAAACTCGCGTACAAGCTTTCCCTCTTCTACTTTAGTCATTGTCCATTGTAACCGGAATGATTTCATAGCATCTCACTAACGGTCAGAATATCCAATGAAGGAATCTCGGACCCTGTTCCAAAATGGAAAAGGTTTAATTCTTGCAAAGCGGACTTTTTCATTTGCGACACGGTACTGAATCGATCTTACATCTTTATGAAGCAATGTTAAATGATCGATCGTAATTTGGAAATCGACATCAGTAACAGGTCTTAGCACACATGGGTGGTGTTCAGGTAAAAGAAGCGGTGAACCGATAGTTCTGAATACACGGTTATTTATTGATGCCATTTCCGCTAATTGAATCGCACGAATGGACGGATGAATAATTGCCCCGCCTAATGAGCGGTTATATGCTGTACTTCCAGATGGTGTGGACATACAAAGACCGTCCCCCCGAAACGTTTCAAACTTTTCTCCTTTGATTTCAATGTCCATCACCATTGTGCCCTCAATACTCTTTACTGTACATTCGTTCAGTGCAAGATATCTTGCTTCTCTCGAACCGTCATTGTGGCTGATTACTACTTCTAAAATTGGATATTCCACAACGGAATAGTCATCCTTTGCAATCGCCATAACAAGCTTTTCAATTTCCTCCGGCTTCCAATCTGCATAAAATCCAAGATGTCCGGTATGGACTCCAATAAAAGCGGTTTTACCTAGGCGGCTGCGGTAACGATGAAAAGCGTATAATAATGTTCCATCACCACCGACAGAGATAACGATATCTGGCTGGTCCTCATTATATTCTAAATTAAAATCCAGCAAATACGTCCTCATCTTTTGCATAAGAGTATTTGAAACCGAATCTCCCCTAGTTGTAATCGCAAATCTCATCGAAAGCTTCTCCTTTATTATTCAGATTCTTTTGCATCTGTTTTTCTTAAAAAAATAGCCTGTGCCTCTTGAATTTCACCACGAATTTGAGACATTTCCCCATCAAGCGAATAGGCTGCTTCCGCTGCACGCTGCAATCGTTCTTTCACATTTTGTGGAATATTTCCACTATATTTATAATTTAATGAATGCTCAATCGTTGCCCAGAAGTTCATTGCTAACGTTCTAATTTGAATTTCCACTAAAATTTTCTTTTCACCTGAAATTGTTTGAACAGGATACTCTGCTACGACGTGATAAGAGCGATAGCCACTCTCTTTTTTGCTCGTAATGTAATCCCGCTCTTCAATGATCTCTAAATCATTTCGTCTTTTTAACATTTCCACAACATATTTAATATCATCAACAAACTGACACATCATTCGGAGACCTGCGATATCCTGAATATCTTCAATTGGAATTTGCTTTTGTTTTGCTTTATTTAAAATACTTGAAATAGGCTTAACCCTGCCGGTCACAAATTCAATTGGGGAATTGACATGTTCAAGCTCATACTCTGTTCTAATTCCTCTTAATTTTACTTTCAGCTCCTCAACTGCTTGTTTATAAGGCGCTAAAAATAACTCCCATTCTATATTTCTCATATAACTCCCCCTTTGTATGACGATTAAGGCTGTATCAATAATTGCTAAGAGGGCAATATTCACTCATTACATTATTCTCTCCTGGTTTCTTAAAGAGAAAATAATTCAACAACCTTTCTTTCTAACTCCTCACCATAGTTGCCATTATCTTTAATATTGTCTAATAAAAACGATAATTCATCAATGACATTTATTAACTCAATTTGTTTGTTATTTACCTGTACATATACAGGAAGCTCTTTTATTTTTGCTTCATCTAATTGCTTCCACATAGTATATGGGATACCTACATAAACGTACTGCTCACTCGTTTCTAAAATATATATAAATGCGAGATTATCTGAATCAACGAGCATTTGTCCCTTTGCCTGCAGTTCATTCTCATCATTTTCATATTGATCAGCTTGTAAAACAAGCATATTATCAACAATTTTCGCATCTTTTATGGTAATTCTACTTTGCATGAAAAATCTCCTTCCAAATCACTTTCTGAGATTATTCTACCATATAAAAACTCATCATGATAAGATTGCTTCATTATTCATTTCAAGAGATAATGAGAAAAATATCCTCAAAGCTGACAATAGACGAAAGGAACTAATTAAAATGGTCCAAGAAATTGAAATAGAATTTAAAAACCTTCTTACAGAAGAAGAATTCTTCATGCTTTTGAAATTTTTCCATCTGAAAGAGGCTGACTTTTTCGAACAGGAAAACCATTATTTTGACACAAAACAATTTGCCTTAAAAGAACATCATTCTAATTTAAGAATCCGGCAGAAAGATGGGAAATATATTCTTACTTTAAAAGAACCGGCACCTGTTGGTATTCTTGAAACACATGAAGAACTAACAGAAATAGAAGCGAGGAAATTTATAGAACAAGGTGAAATACACGAAGGTCAAGTAATCGAAAGAGTAAAAAATATGGGTATTAATATAAAGGAAATAGCTTATTTTGGCTCTCTTTCTACACGAAGGGCAGAAAAAAAGGTAGAAGACAGCTTAATAGTTTTAGATCATAGCCGATATTTAAATAAAGAAGATTATGAGATAGAATTTGAAGTAATAAATGAAATTACCGGCAGGGAAACATTCCTGCAGCTGCTGCAAAAATTAGACATTCCAATTCGTGAAACCAAAAATAAAGTAAGACGTTTTTATGAAGAGAAATATCGTTCTCTAACATAAAGGAGGGAAAGTAAATGAAGATTGATTATTTTAGGACGATGCTTGAACTGCAGGCACTACGCAATTTTTCTGGGCAAACAAATGAATCTAGCCTTGAACCAATAATGGCTGATTTTAAAGAAGCTCTCCTCTCATTTATGAATTCAAATTCAGAGGAGGAAGTGAAGACAGAAGCGAGTAAGCCATTGTCACCTATGTCAAATTATTCTCCTTTAGAAATAAAACTTGCTGAACAGCAGCCAATTCAAAATGGCTCAATTGACGATATTATTCGATCAGCAGCAAATAAATATGGAGTTGATGAAAAACTTATTCGTGCTGTTATAAAGCAGGAATCCGGATTCAATCCAAATGCCAAAAGTCACGTCGGTGCAGCCGGATTAATGCAGCTCATGCCCGCAACAGCAAGATCACTCGGTGTCACAGACTCATTAAACCCTGCTCAAAATGTGGACGGCGGCACAAAGTACTTAAAAAAAATGCTTGATCGCTATGACGGGAATGTTCACCTCGCTCTTGCTGCATACAATGCGGGTCCTGGGAATGTTGATAAATATGGCGGCATACCACCGTTTAAAGAAACACAAAATTACGTTCGGAAAATAACAAATTCATATATGGCTTAATAAAGTGAAACTTTCATCAATGGGGGTTTTC
>NZ_BCVG01000109.1 GCF_001591625.1 Metabacillus fastidiosus NBRC 101226 | reverse complement strand
TTACTGCCCGTTAAGGCTGGGATAAATTCATGCTTATCGAACTTCCACACGATAATTCAGATCAAAGTTAAATGCATGTATTAATACATCGCCCATACACACCTTCTCTCGCAAATAAATTGTTAGAAGTCCTATTTAAAATCTCTTCTTTTTAAATAAATTAACTTTTCATATGAGTTTAGTAAGATTTAGGGTTGGAAAATTCATATGTATCAGTCTTGTAAATAAAAAAAGAGAGTGAACAAAAAACATGCCAGTCCAGGCTTTGTATTTTGTTAAGTCTCTAGTTATCTAGTCGATTATTTTTATAAAAGTAGAATAGCTATTGCTCGAATGCAATTATAACCACGCTGATGAAACAATTCAATAATATGGCTAACAGTGAAACACGAATGACTCAGAATGAGCAAGAAATACATTTTTTGTAATTTGTTAAGAGTATGAAGATACAGGCCTTCCTGTTATAAAGATTGAAAAAGATGTTTTTATTGATAAAAGGGAACAGTGGAAATGGGACGGAGCCACACTCATATGGGTAAAAATTTTAATAATTAAGGACTTTCAACTATAGATTTAAGTTTTACACATAATAAAGAACCCTACGGTTTGCACTATGTACAGTACGGTAGAGTCCCAAAAGGAAGAACAGAGGAAATAATGTAGAAAGTTTTTTATTTCCTTTATTATGCTCTTTTTTTCAAAAAGCAGAATACCTTCTACTTATTTAAATTAAACAAACTCTCACTTTAAGTTAGGACACAACATTATAACGCTTCAAGAATTTCTTCCCTGTCCAGACAAATAATCTATCCATAAGAAATCCCATCAATCCTAACACAACTAATCCTACGAAAATCCAATCTGTCTGGAAGTACAGTCTTGCATTCCAAATCATAAAGCCGACACCTTCATTTGCCGCGACCATTTCCGCTCCAACGATCGCCATAAAGGAGGACCCCATCGCAAGCTTTGCGCCTGTGAAAATGTATGGGATGGAAGCTGGAATAATGACATATCGCAGCACTTGAAAATTAGAGGCTCCCATGCTTTTAGCTGAGCGGATCTTATCCTCTGAAATCGAAAGGACCCCTGTTAATGTATTGATCGTCACAACGAAAAATGTTGCGTATACGATTAAAAATATTTTTGACTGTTCACCAATCCCAAACCAAAGCATGAACAGTGTAATAAATGCTAGAGGTGGAATGAAACGAACAAAGTTAATTAATGGTTCCACAAGTGATCGGATCGTTCGATTGCTGCCAATTAATAAACCTAGCGGAATAGCGATCAAATTACCTAAAAACCAGCCTGCCAGGACACGCGCAAAACTATAGCCCATGTAGATGAATAACGAGCCGTCTTTACTAAGCTCTATTGCACCTTGCAAAGTAGCAAGAGGACTCGGCAGAAACTGGGGATCTGAAAAATAAGCGGCAATGCTCCAAATAACTAATAATCCCAGCCAAGTTAAAATACCCGTTTTTAAAACTTTTCTCCAAGGACTTTTAAAAGATTTTCTTTTTTTCACCGTTTTATGTCTGACTTCGTGCTGCGCAATTGTTTCCATTTCCATGACCTCCTTAGTCGAAATGAGATTGGACGATTTCATAATAATGATTAAAATCTGGGCTTGTAATTTCACGCGGATACGGTAAATCAATTTCATAAGTACTCGTAATCTTGGAGGAAGGGCCGATGGACATAATGCCAATACGCTGACCAAGCATCAATGCCTCCTGAATATCATGTGTCACGAAAATGACTGTCTTATTCGTTTCCTGCCAAATCCTAATAAGCTCCTTTTGCATCGTGCGTCTTGTCATGGCATCCAATGCACCGAATGGTTCATCCATGAGTAAAATATCAGGATTATTTGCCAGGACACGTGCTAATTGCACACGCTGTTTCATCCCTCCTGAAATCTCGCTTGGAAATTTATGATGATGGCCCGAAAGCCCGGCAAGCTCAATATAGGAATGAACGATTCGCTTTCTTTCTTCTAAAGGAACCTTTTTCATTTTAAGCCCAAATTCTACATTTTCCTCTACTGTCAGCCATGGAAACAATGCGGAATCAGGTGATTGAAATATAAAACCGCGGTTTGAATCATGATTGGAATTCGCCCCATGTATGTTAAGCTGGCCATCTGTTTTCTCCAGAAATCCGGCAATCATATTAAGCAATGTTGATTTTCCGCATCCGCTCGGACCTAGTAAAATATAAAACTCTCCGCGCTGTATCGTTAAATCAACATCTTTTAATACATAAACCTTATCTGATGTGTCCTCTGAAAATGTTTTTGACAGCCCTCTAATTACGATAGATGGGCTTTTTTCTTTTATCACTGTCATAGGGCGATTCCTCCAATCCTTAATTTCCGTATGTTACAGACTCTGGAAATGCCTCACGTAAAGGTTCCAGTACTAATTTATCCTGCAGATCATAGTCTTTCTTTAATAAGTTTTTATCAAGAAGCCACTCTTTCATAGTTGATAAATGATCAAAATCTTCCTGCTTAAATTCAAGAGTATAATTTGAACGCTCTAAATCACGTAAAGTATCTTCTTTTTTCACTTTTAATTCTTTATAAGCTATTTCTGCTGTACCGTCCGGATTTTCTTTGACATAGGCCATTCCTTCTTTAATTGCTTTTAAAACATTAACAACAGCCTTCGGATTTTCCTCTGCAAATTTTCTATTTGCGACTAAGTAGGCGCTTAATGAAATATCGATGGAAGAAAGATCATCAATTTTATGAACCCCATCAATCGCTTTATACTTCTCAATTACAGCACCATTCGCTAATACCGCATCAATATCACCTTTTTTCACACCTATAATTGCTTCATCCGGTGTACTGAACGGTACATAGTGGACTTCCTCTTCTTTAATTCCTAAATGCTCTAAATATTTTGCCCAATGGTATTCACTAACCGTTCCTTTTGCTACCCCGATTTTTTTCCCTTTTAATTGTGCTGGTTCGTTAATATCTTTAACTGCTAGAATTTCAGATTTCTTAATTGTTTCAGATGTACTATGTGATAAAGATGAGATAACGACTAAGTCACCCCGGTTTAACGAATTCAATAAGGCATAATCGGCTGCCAAGCCTGTATCTGTTTGTTCTGTTAGTAATGCGTTAATCGTATCAATTCCATATGCGAAATTTGATAGCTGCGGTTCGATGCCATGTTTTTCAAAATAGCCTTCTGTATTTGCGGCACGAATCTGTAAAGATCCTCCTGCCGCTGTATCAATTCCAATCCGTACTTTTGCTGTTTTTTCTCCTTCTGTACTCGCTTTACTATCATTCGAGCAACCTGCTAAAAAGAGTGATAACACCAAACTAAAAACTATTAGCCCGTATAAACGCTTCATCGCAACTCCTCCATTATTAATTATTCTGCTTTTCTAATGTTTCATCATAGCGTGCTACACATAATGCTCCCTCACCAAGCGACTGCGCTCCTTTTATTTCTACGATTGAATCCGTGCCGCTTTGTGCCGCATTTGGTACACGGAATGTCTCAATCTTTAGAGGTTCAATAGCTACTTCGTTTGGTTTTTCAAGCTGCGGTACCCAGTTATATGGAACCCGGTAAGCACGGTAAACCATGTTAGAATTACGAGCATTTTTATAAGGGGAAATGTATTCCCAAACGATTTCATGATTCTCTGTTACTTCAAAAATACGGCCGTTTGCCCCCTCGGTAATCAATGTATTACCATTTTCTAAGCGTTGGGCAGAGCTAATATACGGACTGTAAAAACGGAAAGAATCTGTCGGCACTTGGAATTTAGCCTCATGTCCTGTATACTGCCATACGATTTCAAGTGTAACCGGATCAATTTCTAATACGCGTGAATGATCCCGTACCGCATTTTTATTGCCGTCTGGCGATGATGGATTTGGTGCACCATAGCCGCCCCATCCTCCATTATCGAATACTAATAAGTTGCCTTCACCTGGCAGACCTTGTGGGATAATATGAGCATGATGCTGTCCGATAATCCAACCTAAATGCTTTAACTCAGGCTTCGAATAATCAGGTCCGATCTGCCATACAATTTTGCCTGTACGCTTATCTGTAATACCGATAATATTCGCTTCACGTGCATCCCAGATAATATTGTCTGGATGGAATCTTTCATCACCTGCATCATAATGACGATTTGGTCCGACTGCCGAAATCGAATTAATATGTAACCAGTCACCAGATTTATTTCCGAAAAAGCGTCGATTTGGCTCTTCATAAATAATTTTCTTCGCTTCATCATCGAATTGAAGTTCGTCAAAGTGATCACTGAATGACCATTCCCATACGACATTTCCTTCCCAATCAACTTCTAAAATAACATCGTCTAAAAGTTCATACTTAGAAATTTTAGGATTATGAACATCACGATGAGCTAAAATAAGTGTGTTCCCCGAATCTGTTTTTGGATTTTGGTCTGGTGCATAGTAACCGACAGGATTTCCTTCACGCTGGTAATCGTGATGTGCCCGTGCAAGCCAGTGTCCTTCATGTCCGGGATCTGTAATAAATTCGTGCTTATCGAATTTCCAGACGACATTCCCTTCAAAATCTACTTGCACAAGGTCGCCTTCATCTTGGAAACCATACTCCGGATCACGGTTAAATGTATGTCCTAATACATAGCCACCTGGAAAAATCTTATTTGGAAAACCGCGAAGCCCTTTCCATAAATGAACTTCTTTTCCGTTCATATCAATTAATAAAGCACCAAGGTCAGGAGCTTGAAAAATCGTATAACCGCTCCATGCCTTTTCTGGTGAATAAATTGTTGCCCCTGTCGGATGAATTGTTGGAAGTCCCATCTTTCCCCACTCCTTTTAATATTGTTAATAAATTATTTAATAAGTTAAAAAATGGCTTTTTTGAATAGTTGAATCTTTTTTATTTTCATTCTCTTTCGCTAATGATAAGATTTCACCGGCTAACCCTTCCAAATTGTTGATCAAGTGCCGGTAAACATCAATCTGCAGTTGAATTTCTTCGAGTGAGAATCCACTGAATAGAACAGAAATAAGATTTAACCCAATGTCATTATTTCGTTCTATAAATTCTCGTCCGCTATCCGTAATTTCCAGCAGTACAATCCGCCGGTCTTCGTTATGACGTTTTCGAACCGCAAATCCTCTGTCTTCCAGCTTATCGCAAATTGCAGTAATTGCCCCTGAGGTAAGATCAAGCTCATCAGCTAAATCTGTTAAACGCTGCTCACCTTCTTGAATAATCTTTTTTAAAATCAAGAATCCCGGCAGCATTACGCCTTCAATAATGATTTTGTCGCGTTCTTTTACAAACTTACGAACCATTTTGCGAAACAACCAATCTGCTTCTTCCAGCAGATCAAGCTCAGTCTTTTCCATACTCCTCCTTACCAGGCTTTATGGGTACAAAAAAGGCACCCAACAATTTCAGAGCATTCATATATAACATGAATGATGAAAAGTATAGGTGCCTTTGGATGTCCAATCAGCGCTTAAAATTAATTTAACGTTAAAATAATGAAGATTAAATGATTTAATATTGATATATTAATTCCTAAATTCATATATGTCAAGTAGGATTTATAAAAAATATATTTGATTCTCACTCTTCAAAAACAGAAATGTTAGACACTTATATTTATATTGAAGAAGAAAAATTGTCATTTTAATATGAAAAAGCACTACCTTTTGCAATTTTCACTATACTATACTTCTTTCTGTTCCCGGCTTGAAAATAGAAAAATTAAATTACTATGAAAAAACGAGAAAAAAGGCGTTTTAGTGAGAAAACAGGGTATGATACTGGCTTTCATTTCATTTGTTTTCGTTTTCATGGAAGAATAGGAACTTTGTGTAAATAGGCAAAATGACAGATAATAAAGATACCAAATGACGGAAGGGGATAAACAAAATGGAAAACAACTTCTTATCAGTATTCTTCATTTCAGACGCAGTATTCAAAGAAGAGAAACAAGCAAAAAGCAAAATCGAAGCTTCATTTAACGTATCAGACGCATTCTTCATCGCTTACAAATAATAAAACATTCCAAGGAGGAACTAACTATGTATCAACTACTACCTTTCTTTACAAAAACAAAAAAACAAACAGTTAAAACAAACAAAACAGAAGGCTTTGACATCTTTGACGCATTCTTAGCAGCTTATAAATAAAAAATACATGCACCAACAATAAAAAATTACCTGGAGGAGATCTTATGTATCAATCAGTTTACTTCTTTTCAAAAAAGAACACTGTTAGAAAACAGACGCTTAAAACAAATGGTTCTGCTTTTAATATTTCAGATGCTTTCTTAACTGCTTATAAGCATTAATCGAATTTTTTCCCACGCTTGCTTTTACTCTCTCAAATGAAAAGAGCAACACATTATATATCTGTCACTATTCCACTACTTATACATCTCTCATGCTATTTGCTCTTTTATCTACTCATTTTAATTAATCCTTCCATTAAACAATTCTCAATCAATAATATTATCATCAGTAACTTAACCCATCCAATATTAATACAACTAGTGAGCCCAAAATTACCAAGAAATCAATTTCTAACAGTACTAAATTATATTCTGTATATACGTAAACAAAAAACTCCATGATATGCGTTATGCACGCTTCCATGGAGTTCATTTATTTAAGCACCCATTTCTTCTTTTACAACTGCTACGATTCTATCGACATATGTACGGCATTCTTCTTCTGTTGGCGCCTCAGCCATAACACGAACTAAAGGCTCTGTGCCAGATGGTCTTACAAGGATTCGACCATTGCCACTCATTTCTTTTTCCACTTCTTCTATTACTGCTTTTACTTTTTCATTTTCTGATACTTTATTTTTATCTGTTACTTTTACATTTATTAAAAGCTGTGGATACTTCTTCATCTCTCCAGCGAGTTCTGATAAAGTTTTACCTGTTACTTTCATAATATTAACGATTTGTAATGCAGTTAAAAGTCCATCACCTGTTGTATTGTAATCAAGGAAAATAATATGGCCTGATTGTTCTCCGCCTAAATTATAATTATTTTTCTTCATTTCCTCTACAACATATCTATCACCAACTGCTGTTGGAATACTTTTTATTTGCTGTGCTTCTAATGCTTTATAAAATCCTAGATTACTCATTACTGTTGAGACGATCGTATCGTCATTTAATCTGCCTTGTTCTTTAAAATATTTTGCGCAAATATACATGATTTGGTCACCATCAACAACCGCTCCCTTTTCATCTACAGCAATTAATCGGTCACCATCACCATCAAATGCCAGCCCGACATCTGCACCCTTTTCTCTTAAAAATGCTGCTAAAGCTTCAGGATGAGTCGAACCGACACCATCATTTATATTTAGACCATTAGGGGAAGTTCCCATTGTAGATACATCTGCATCAAGATCAGCGAATAAATGTGTTGCAAGCGATGATGTTGCACCGTGTGCACAATCTAATGCAACATGTATGCCAGTGAATTCTTCATCAACAGTTTGTTTTAGGAATTGAAGGTACTTTTGTCCGCCTTCAAAATAGTCATTTACTTGACCAATATCGGCACCTACTGGTCTTGGCAATTCATCTTGTTCTTTATCCATTAATTGTTCAATTTCAAATTCTTCTTCATCCGATAATTTAAAACCGTCCGGACCGAAAAATTTTATTCCGTTATCTTGAACTGGATTATGTGAAGCAGAAATCATTACACCTGCTTCTGCTCCGAGTGCTTTCGTTAAAAATGCAACACCAGGGGTAGAAATAACCCCCAGCCTCATCACTTCGGCCCCAATAGAGAGAAGTCCGGCAACTAAAGCCCCTTCAAGCATATGACCTGAAATACGTGTATCACGACCAATGATCACTTTCGGTTTTTCTTTATTTTTCGTCAGAACATACCCGCCAAAACGTCCAATTTTAAACGCTAATTCAGGTGTCAGTTCACTATTTGCTACGCCCCTTACTCCGTCTGTCCCAAAATATTTTCCCATTAGCTTATTTCGCTCCTTTTTGTCTTCTATCAAGAAGATGAAGTTATCTTCACTTTTACTTCATCCTTCGGCAAAACTGATGTTATATTTTGTGGTCCGTTTACTTCCACTTTTACATCATGTTCTCCTTCGCCGAGATCTGTGACATTAACATATAATTCAATATCTGATGCCTTAATTGCTTCTACAATGCTTGATGCACCTAATACTTGTACTGACAATGTTTTCGAAACAGGGTCTAAAAATTCAAGTGTCCTTCCTTCCCCTAATCCAACTATCTTTATCTTTTTATTATCAAAAACTTCTTTTTCTTCCTTCTCTACTTTAATTTTCAGTTTGATTTTCTCAGGTGTCACTTTTTTGACTCCTGGCGGTTTCGGTACATCTACGTCAATAACTGTGTCGTCTTTTATCTTAGATAAATCAACTGAAATACCATTAATAAATTCTAATTTATCTAATACATCCATAGGTCCGAATACAGTCACTTCATTAGGTTCTGATTCTATACGGGATATGCTTATTCCTTCAGGCAGCTTACCTTCCCTTGCAATTTTAAATGTTAATGTCTTACTAGGGCTAGTTATTGGAACAGTAATATCGACAACTGATGGTTCCACTTCCACTGGTAATACATTACCATCCTTATCATAAATCGTTACTCGTGACTCCTGCTTTACCGTTTCCTCTGCATTTGCTAAATCAACAGTCGCTTTAACATGGTCAATGCTTTTAATAATTTCATTTGAAGCAGTTATTTGGACACTGTTAGGGTTAACAATTGGCTGTTCTGGTTTATACCCTTTTTTTATCTTATTCCTATTTAAAAAATCAACATCTACTGAAAAATCTTTTGTCACCTTTTCTTCGATTGAAACAGAGATAATAGCAGGGTTTATAGTCGCTTCTAATTCCTTTGGTAAATCTTTATACTTTAATTCAATTTTATGTGTACCGATCGATAAGTTTCTTAAATCTGCATACACTTTAAAATCTTTATATTGTCTAGCTTTAATTAACGGTGTTGCTGGCCCCTCAAGTGTTACATTAACAGTTTCTGGAACACCAGTAACAACAAGATTCTCCTGATCAAAATATGTTGTTACAGGTATATCAGTAACTGTTGCAGTATCCGTAGCAGGCGGCGGAATTAAAGAGCTTCCCGGCTTTTTAACAGTTAGAGGATCAGAATCAAAGTTTACAGAAAGATAGAGTAAAATCGCAAATAATAAAGCAATAATTCTCATAACCCAAGGATTATTCATAAATTTATCCATTTCTTCTTACCCTCCATTGCCACAGGTTTGAAGAGGTTTGTTTTACCATCGTTATTAATTCTGCTTTTAATATTTCAGCTAAAGCTTCTTTACTTAGATCCCGATGTAATTCCCCATTTTTAGTAACCGTAACACTGCCAGTCTCCTCTGAGACAACAATCGTCAAACTGTCTGTAACTTCGCTTATTCCAACTGCTGCCCTATGTCTTGTCCCTAACTCTTTTGAAATAAACGGACTTTCTGAAAGAGGCAGGTAACAGGCAGCGGCAGCTACTTGATTATCCTTGATAATTACTGCTCCATCATGAAGCGGAGTATTAGGTATAAAAATATTAATTAACAATTCAGATGACAATTTAGAATTAAGGATGATACCCGTCTCGATATAATCACCCATTCCTGTATCTTTTTCTATTGTCATTAAAGCACCGATTCTTCGTTTAGCCATATAATCCGTCGCTTTTAATATTGCCTCGACCGTATTGGCTTGTTCTTCCTCGCCTTGTGATGCAGTGCGTGAAAATAATTTTCCTCTCCCAAGCTGTTCTAACGCCCTTCTTAGCTCAGGCTGGAAAATAATAATTACTGCTAAAAACCCCCATAGTAAAGCTTGGTCCATTAGCCATTGTAAGGTATGTAGTCCTAAATACAAGCTTACTTGCCTTACTAATATTATGACCGTTATTCCTTTTACAAGTTGAACGGCTTTCGTTCCACGTACGACCATAATTACTTTATATATAACGTACCAAACTAGGAGAATATCAACGGCTATGCCGAGGTAATGCAAAATAGGAAAGTCCTCAAAGGCCATTTTATTTTCCTCCATTAGTCCAAGTTTACTTAATTAAATAATCACTCTATTATATCATATGTAGTCTGGTAAAAATCAAATCAAAGAAGGTCATCTTTTGGATGACCTTATAAAAACTTCCTAATACAGCTATTTAACTCCACTGACGACTTCCTGCCCTAGAGATTTCATATGGTACCAAAGCCATTCGAACATTTCATCAATCTCCTCTATGTCGCCAGTAACTTGACCGGCAGAAGCCATATATTTCTCTCCATTTATAACAGTCACATTTCCTTCTACTGTACCTTCAATATTTAAAGTTCCATTTTTAACAGTTACGTCTCCGTGAATAACTTTACCCTCTGGAACAGTTACAATATTGTTTTTAACAACAAGATTTGGCTGTGGTGTGACACTGAACTGATGGTCCTCTGTCCATGTTGATACAACACTTCCTGTCATTAAAACGATAAATAAAGATGCAGCAGCGAGGAAAGGATGATTTTTTAACCATCTGCTCCATCTAACTGTCTGTCTCTCCTTAGGGAGCTTGCTCATAACAGCTGCTGTAAAATCTTTAGGTGCTTCTATATGTGATGTACTCTTCACAAGAGCAATTGACTTTTCAATCTCATACAAATGTTTAGAACAGCTCTCACAAGTTTGAAGATGGGCTTTTAAATGCTCATCCTCTTCACTACTTGTTTCATGATCCAAATGTTTATGCATAAGCTGCAAAATATCTAAAGGACAACTCATTTAATTTCACCCCAGTCATAAATGCCTTAATTGCTTTCTTAGAGCTTCTCTTCCCCGATGAATTCGAGTCTTTACAGTACCAACTGGTATATTTAAGATCTCACTAATTTCAATTAGAGAGAGCTCATCAATATATTTTAGTACAATAACAGACCGATATTTATCAGGAAGCTTCAAAATAGCTTTTTGAATTGTTTCTTGAAGCTCCATCGTTTCGACTTCATCTTCTGGTAAAGCGATATCCACTGCGACTTGCGAGTACATCGTTAATCCATCTGTACCAGATACTTCGGCATCTAGATAATAATCCGGTTTTTTCTTCCTTATGCGATCAATTGAAAGATTAGTTGCAATTCTATACAGCCAGCTTGAGAACTTCTTATCTACATCGTATGTGTGAATATTAACGTAAGCTCTTATAAACGCTTCCTGTGCAATATCTTCTGCCTCATGTGCATTTCCAACCATACGGTAACATAGTTGATATATTTTATCTTTATATAAATCAACTATTTCTGTAAATGCGCTTTGGTCACCTTTTTTCACTTGCCTAATTCTTTTCTTTACAATAGTCTCCATTTTTCTATTTACCTCCGCACTTGCGGCTCTATTTATATACGAAGAAATTTAAATTAAGTTTCACTTTTGTAAAATGAATACTGTTAATCAGCTCCAATTGCTTATATGAAAGGAGCATAAGTGAAGACAATGAATTAAAATAACCGTACATCTTTTCCTCATATAAATATTTTAGCAAATTTTGGAGGAGAATAAATAGAAAAAGAACAAATTTTTAAAATCTCTTTTAAATACTTAACTATTTATAATATGCACCTATAGTATAACTAAGCTAGTCATTATACTAAAAATACCTTGAACAGAATGTCCAAGGTATTTTCTCTATAATTAATTGTAGAAATATCTAATTTGGTGGAGCCTAGCGGGATCGAACCGCTGACCTCCTGCGTGCAAGGCAGGCGCTCTCCCAGCTGAGCTAAGGCCCCAATATCATATTAATAATAAAAGTAAGATGTGCTCATGGAGCGGAAGACGGGATTCGAACCCGCGACCCCCACCTTGGCAAGGTGGTGTTCTACCACTGAACTACTTCCGCGAAAAGTGAGCCATGAAGGACTCGAACCTTCGACCCTCTGATTAAAAGTCAGATGCTCTACCAACTGAGCTAATGGCTCTAATAAATGGCTGGGCTAGCTGGATTCGAACCAACGAATGACGGAGTCAAAGTCCGTTGCCTTACCACTTGGCTATAGCCCATTAAATAATTATGTATATTACTAACTTTCCATTTAATAATAAATCTATTCATTTTAAAAAGTGAAAATAACAGTTTTTATTAACTGTCTAGGTTCTTACTTTTTTATGAAATTAAAT
>NZ_BCVG01000108.1 GCF_001591625.1 Metabacillus fastidiosus NBRC 101226 | reverse complement strand
AAAACTTATTAGAGACTTATCGGACAGCCCTATTTTTCACATTATACAGTAAATAATATGAAACTCACGTAATATGGCGAACTTAGTATGTGTTCCATTGCTGGGAACTTTACGGGCAGTTGATCTCCTACTTCACTTCCTCGAATTTTTAGAACTTTGAAGCGAGAGTCTTACTGCTCAAATTTATTAATATAATTGTTTTTCAAAGCTTTGTATACGAGGTTTATAATAGTTCATTTTCGTATGCTTTGCTGCAGTTTCTAGCATTTTGCTTGCCGCTATTTGCGCTCTCATTGCAAGTTTTTCTTCATCTATATTTACTAAACGTCCTTCCTTCACGACAATCTTTCCACCTACAATGGTCATATCGACTTGAGATGTACCAGTTAAAATCGGCAGCGACGCATCATCAAACAGTGCACCAGCAAATTCTAACCTTCCAGTATCAACCATAAATAAATCCGCAGCTTTACCAACTTCTAACGATCCGATACCATCTTCCCATCCAAGAACTTTCGACGATCCTCTCGTTGCGACATATAAGCAGTCTTCTGCACTTAATGCAGTCGAACCTGCTTGAAGCTTGTGTAAGAGATTCATTATTTTAACTTCCATTAACATGCTCGAAGCATCATTAGAGGCAGAACCATCGACACCCAACCCAACCTTCACTCCGTTTTGCAGCATTTTCATAATTGGAAAAGTCCCAGAAGAAAGCTTCATATTACTGCTTGGACAATGTGCAACTCCACAGCCGCAAGATCCCATCTTCATTATCTCATCATCATTAAACCAAATACCATGTGCATACCAGACATCATCACCTACCCATCCGGTATCCTCCATAAATTCCAATGGACGAAGCCCGAGTTTCTCTAAACAGAAATTCTCTTCATCTTTTGTCTCTGCTAAATGCGTGTGCATCCTAACCCCATAACTTCTAGCCAAATTCGCAGATTCTTTCAATAAATCTCTGCTCACAGAGAATGGCGAGCAAGGTGCTACACCAACTCTAACCATTGAAAAGCGGCTGTTATCGTGATATGTCTCAATTACTCTCTGCGTATCTTTTAAAATAACACCCTCTGTTTGGACAACCTCATCCGGTGGAAGTCCGCCATTGGAACGCCCTAAACTCATTGAACCCCTCGTCGGGAAAAAACGAATTCCAAGTTCTCCTGCAGCCCTAATCTCCTCATCAATTAACTCTCCGCTAATTCCATCCGGAAAAACATAAAAATGATCCGCTGCTGTCGTACAGCCGCTTTTCAATAATTCTCCCAGACCAACCATTGCACTTAAATAAATATCTTCTGGTCTAATATGACGCCAAATATCATAAAGTGTGATTAGCCAATCAAAAAGCTCACAATCCTGTGCCATCGGAATATTTCTCGTAAACGTCTGGTATAGATGATGATGTGTGTTAATGAGTCCTGGATAAATAATTTTCCCACGTGCATCAATAACAGTATCAGCTGTTTCATACGGTATATCTGTTCCGATTGCTTTAATTTCCTGGTCCTCAATATAAATACTGCCACCAGGGAATCTTTGTCTTTTCCCGTCCATCGTAATAATATTTCTTGCATTTTTTATTAATAAACTTCCCATATAAACCTCTCCTTTAAATAATTTTTTAAGACGAAGCTATATACATAAACAGAGTTTGAAAGCAATCACCCCCTTTAATAGATACAAAAAGCCCCCTGTCTAAAATTAGACAGGGGGCGAACGAAACGAATGAATCGGAAAATTCCGCCTCTCAATTTTATTAAAATTGAGTTTAATAGCTTTGTATTATATTTTCGAACTGATAATACAATTCTAATAGAATTTTTTAAATATTTCAATAACTTATCATTAAAATTAGTTGCTTTTAACATAATTGTATTGATATTGTAATGCCATCTTAACCTTCTAACGTTACGATAAAGAATAGTAAAAGTAATCCAAAGGAGGAAAAAAGTTAATGGAACCAACTGGAACTGAAAGTAACAACTCTCCAAACCCTAAAAAGACGTCCTCAGGTTTAGAAGAAAATGTAGCAGGTCTTCTTTGCTATGTTTTAGGATTTATTACCGGCATTATATTTCTCATCACTGAAAAAGAAAACCGTTTCGTTCGCTTTCATGCAATACAGTCCATTTTCATCTTTGGCGGTCTTGCTGTTTTAAATACCGTACTAACTTTCATTCCGTTTATTGGCGGAATCATTAGTTTCTTTATCGGTCCTATTTCCTTAATTTTATGGATTCTTTTAATGATTCAGGCATTCAGAGGAGAGCTTTATAAATTACCCTATGTTGGCGATTTAGTATTAAAACAATTAAAGTAAAAAAGAAAAGAGCCTCTCTAAATGAAAGGCTCTTTTTCGACTAATTATAATAGTTCTTTTCTTAAATCTGCAGCAGATTTTGGAGAAATGTAACCTGGCGCTACATCATAAACTGTTTTCGCACCAGTTTGTCCTTCTTTATTTAGACGATATGCAGCACGTGCATATGCTACAAGAACACTTGCTGTAAATTCCGGGTTGCTATCAAGTTTAAGAGAATATTCAATAATTTGTGTATTGTTGTCTTCTCCTGTTTTTCCACTATGGATAACAAATCCACCATGCGGTAATTTAGAGTGGTTTGACTTTAACTCTTCTTCTGTAATGAAATTTACTTCTGTTTTATACTCATCGAAGTAGTTAGGCATTGTTTTAATATCTGATTCGATTTTCGCTTGATCAGCACCTTCTTCTGCTACTACATAGCAAACACGAAGATGTTTATCAGCTGTTGTTAATACAGGATTTTCCCCGCGTCTTACTTTCTCAACTGACTCTTCAATCGGAATAGTATATTGAACACCGTTTTTTACACCTTCAACACGACGGATCGCATCTGAATGTCCTTGGCTTACACCTTTACCCCAGAAAGAATATGTTTCACCAACTGGTAAAATAGCTTCTGACATTAAACGATTGATTGAGAATAAACCTGGATCCCAGCCAACAGAAATAATGCTTGTTTTTCCGCTTTGTTTCGCTACTGCATCAACTGATTCAAAGAATTCAGGGATTTTAGCATGTGTATCAAAGCTATCAATTGTATTAAACATTTTAGCAAATTCAGGTGTTTGCTCTGGAAGATCTGTTGCAGAACCACCACATAAAATCATAACATCGATTTCATCTTTGTATTTCTCTGCATCAGAAATATGTAAAACTTCCACATTTGGTTCATTAATAGAAAGACTTTCAGGTGCTCTTCTTGTAAAAATAGCTACAAGATCCATATCTGGAGACTGCTTAAGAGATGCTACAACACCTTTACCAAGATTACCGTAACCTATGATTCCTACTTTGATTTGTTTGCTCATCATTTTCCCTCCATAGTTTCTACAAGACTTGAAGTCCTTTATGATATTTTTTATCATCGCACATAAATGATCAATATGCAAAATCATTATAGCTTGTGCTAATTTGATAAAAAAGATTTTTACTTTTCATACATACTAACCATATTACTTTTTCATTATATTTAAAAGAAATATGCCATGGAATAAAAATATAACATATTAATAAAAATGCTTCAAAACAATATTTTACAGAAAAAGTTATTTTATATATATATCTTATATGGTAACAATGAATTAGAAAAAAACCTCTTTCTTCCCAGCACTTAAAAACTGGAAACAAAAGAGGTTTTCTTCTATATAACAATGCCTATAAAGCCGTTTTCTCTTTTTCCTTTGGTAAAACGATATTTAACAATACTGCACTGATTGCACCTACTGCCATACCAGAAGAAAAAATATAATTTAAGAAGCTTGGTAAACTGTATAAAAGTTCTTTTGGCATTACTGAAGCACCAATTGTTAATAAAATCGGTAACCCAATAACAAACATATTACGTTCGTTCATATTCACATTTTGAATTACTTTAAATCCATTCATCGCAATAACAACACAAACAACAGCAAATACACCATTAATAACTGCGCCTGGAATACATGCAATGACATTCATCAGCTTAGGCATTAATCCTAAAACAACTAAAATGACACCGCCTGCCATAATCGCCATTCTGCTGGCAACGCCTGTAACAGCAATGATTCCGGCATTTGTTGAATAACCTGTCATCGGTGTTCCACCAAACAATGCTCCTACCGCACATCCAAGCCCTTCCCCAACAGCACCACGGTTTAAATGCTCAGGTGTCAGTTCTTTGTCGGTTACAGTAGACACAACAAACCAAGTACCTGTTGTTTCAATTAAAAGGATAAGATAAATAACAAGCATCGTAAAAATTGCACTCATATCAAACACTGGTTTACCAAATGGCATAAAAGTCGGCAATGAGAACCACTTTGCCTCAGCAACCGGCTGAAAGCTTACCATCCCAAACATAGAAGCAACGATTGTACCGCCTGCTATTGCAATAATAACGGAAGTTAAACGAATAATTGCACCTGCTTTTTTTAACTTTACAGCAAGCATCATACAAACAATTAACAATACTGCTGATACAGCACTCACGATAATACCGTGCTGAACATTACCTTGCACTGTAAAAATACCTGTCATTGCTACTGGCATTAACGAAATTCCAACAACTGCAATAACTGTTCCCCCAACGATAGCCGGGATAAAACGCTGTACCAGTTTTGCGAACCATTTTAAAGGATAGCCGAATAAAGCAATAATAATAGCACCTGGAATAAGACTTCCTATCATAGCTCCTAAACCTAGTTTACTTCCAATTGCTGTTAACGCACCGATTGGAATATAAGACGGACCTTGCATTACCGGAAGTTTAATTCCTTTCCCAGTTTGAATAAGTGTCGCAATACCAGCAGCTAAAAAGCTCATCTGGATAAGAAATGCTGTGTTACCTGTATCCATTGCGAGGATACCTGCAATAATAATTGGAACGATATATAAGTCCATTGCGAGCACATGTTGCAGTCCTAATAAAAATGCTCTTCCTACCCCAATCTTTTCATCTACTCCGACGATAAGATTACTCGATTTCTGTTTCTCCATATTACTCCTCCTTGACATTATTGTAGAACAATGTCGAAATAAATCATATTCTGTATTCTAATGTAAATAAAGAAAAAAGAAAAGGGAATTTACGAACATTTTTATTAAATACTTGTTTTTAATTCGTATATTGCAATTAAAATATATAAACTCAAATGAATATCTTAGCTTATATTCAATAAAAACAAGCTAATTCCCAATACAAATACAGATTAAGATTAACATTTAATTTATCGGCTTTTTACTGAAAAATATTAAATTTTCATTCCCACATCTTCGAATGTAGCCATATTTTTTATCATTGAACAAGCTGCTTCTATAATAGGAAAAGCTAATGCCGCTCCAGAACCTTCTCCAAGACACAGATCCATATAAATAATCGGCTTAATACCAAGTAGCTCACTCGCTTTTTGGCCACCTGGTTCACGTGAAGCATGAGAAGCAATGAAATATTTTTTTGATTTTGGCTCAATTAAAACTGCAATCAAAGCAGCAATAGTTGAAATATAACCGTCAACTACAACTGGAATACGATTTGCTGCAGCTCCAAGCATAACTCCAGCCATACCGCCGATTTCAAGTCCTCCAATTTTTGCTAGTATATCTATTCCATCCGTTCTGTTTGGCTCGTTAATTTCGATTGCCTTTCTAATAACTGCAGCCTTATGTTCAATTCCACCTTTACCGATTCCAGCTCCGGTCCCTGTAATTTCAATTGGATCGATATTCCCTAAAACCGATAATATCGCTGTACTAGGGGTCGTATTTCCTATTCCCATCTCTCCTGTACCAAGTAAATTAACACCTTTTCCTATCTGTTCATTAGCTATTTCAATTCCAACTTCAATAGCGCTAATTGCCTCTTTCCTTGTCATTGCTGGCCCTTCTGCAATATTATCTGTACCATGCTTTATTTTCTTTATAATCACTCCGGCATCAGCAGGCAAATCCCCCTTAATACCGATATCAACAGGAACAATTTCCGCACCGGATACATTCCCTACTGCACATACCCCTGTTAAGCCTTTTGCAAAAAACATCGTTTGTGCAAATGTTACTTCCTGCGGATTACAAGTAATTCCTTCTTTATACACACCGTGATCAGCAGCCATAACAATAATTGCTTTATTATCAACCTTAGGATACAAATCTCCTGTCATACCAGCGAGCTGTATGGCTATATCCTCTAATCTCCCTAAGCTTTTAGGAGGTTTAATAAGATTATCAACTCTTACTCTCGCCTTCTCCATCATTTCTTGATCCAAGTTCTCTATTTTTTTGATTGTTTCATACAATAAACTCATGTTCTGTACTCTCCTTTTATATAGTAATCTCCAACCATAAGCAGGGGATATAAATAAAAGCCTGCGATTTATTTAAATAGCAAATAAACCGCAGACTTTTCCATCATCTACAAATATAAAGCAAATAGGCAGGTCTCCTGACTTAGGTTCAACATTTCATTATTCCTTCCCAGATTTAATATCCAGTGGATTCTTTAATGAAACTCCCCCTTACAGTGGCGGGACCGCTGAAGACTTTCACTTCATTCCCTATTCTCCTCTAAAAGAGGCACCTACTGCTTTTATTAAACTTTTTATCCACACTTAAACTACAATATAAATGTTTTTTAGTCAATGAGGAAAAAGAGAATTTGCTTTAAAAGCATATGAGGGATTTAAAAATTTCCAGTATGACAAGGAGTAATATATAATAAAGAAAAAAAGGAGTTATTACATTGATTAACGTTCTATTTGTTTGTCTCGGTAACATTTGCCGTTCTCCGATGGCTGAAGCATTATTTCGCGACCTGATAAAGAAAGAAAAACTTAACAACAAAATTACTGTAGATTCTGCCGCTACAAGTTCGTGGCATATCGGATCACCGCCTCATAAAGGGACACTTGCTATTTTAAAAGAATACAACGTCTCGGCAGATGGTATGGCAGGGCGTCAGCTTGCAAAGGGTGATTTTGAAAAGTTTGATTACATAGTCGGTATGGATGAAAGCAATATAACAAATATTTATGAAATGACAGGTCAGCCTAATCATCCAAAAATTATTCGGCTGCTTGATTTAACTGATCATAAAAAAGATGTCCCAGATCCGTATTATACTGGAGATTTTCAAGAAACATACGATCTTGTTACAGAAGGCTGCAAAGCATTGCTTGAAAAAATCCGCATAGAACATCATCTATAAAAAGCGAGGTATAGTATATGGATAAAAAAGAAATTGAATATCGAATTAGCGAATTAAAGCTTGATTACATCCGTCTTCAAAATGATTTGGAGAAATTAGAATCTGTAGATGGAAAACTGTCACCTCTTGAAAAGCAGATCGCCTCTATCGAAGAAGAGTTAAGCGAGCTAAGAAAAAGACTGCGGGAGTAATAAAAAGCAGGGACTTCAACAGTCCCTGCTTTTCTATCAGTCTAGTTCCCTGCTAATTTATAGCTTTCATTTCCTTACCAGCTTGCTCTCCGCTGATTATATCTTCTTCCTGTTTAGCCCTCTTAATGAAGAAAGCTAAAATAAGTGCAACAGCAGCAATAAACACTGTAACGAAGAACGCAAAATTAATACCTTCTAACATTGCTTTCATAAGAATCTGCTGTTTCATCGCAGCTAATACCTCAGGTGTTGGCTGCCCTGTTAGATTCTTCATTCCTTCTTCCATTAATTGTTTAGCATGTGATTCTGTACGATTAGACATAATTGTTACTAGTAATGCTGTACCGATAGCTCCGGAAACTTGCTGTATCGTACTATTCATTGCCGTACCGTGTGGATAGTAACGTTTTGGCAATTGATTTAATCCATTTGTTGAAACAGGCATCATTACCATAGACATACCAAACATGCGTAAAGAGTACAAAATAATTAATTCTGTATAAGTGGTATCAACAGTTAATGTACTGAAGTAATAACTTGTAACTACTGTAATCGCTAAGCCAATAACAGCTAATCCTCTTCCACCAAATTTATCGAACAATCTTCCTGTAATTGGTGACATAACCGCCATTAAAATTGCTCCTGGCAATAACATTAACCCTGCATCAAAAGGAGAGATTCCTCGTATCGTCTGAACATAAATTGGCAGAAGCATCATTCCTGAAAACATCGCCATCGTAATAACGATAGAAATAGCTGACGATAAAGCAAACATAGGATATTTATAAATTTTAAAGTTAAGCATTGGGCTTTCCATTTTTAATTGGCGTAATATAAACCAGGCTAATGAAATAACACCAACAATGAGAGTTACATATACTTGCGGGCTATCCCATCCTTTACTGCCTGCAGTACTGAAGCCGTATAATAATCCTCCGAACCCTAAACTTGATAATAGAACGGAAAAACCATCAATACGAACATCAATTTTCTCTTTTTTATCTTTTAATAAGAAAAAGCCAACTAATAAGATACCAACAGCAATTGGAGTTATGAAATGGAAAAGCATTCTCCAGTCATAATGTTCTACTATCCAGCCTGATAAAGTTGGACCAATGGCTGGTGCCCCCATCATAACTAAGCCAAAAACCCCCATTGCTGCTCCCCTTTTTTCTACAGGAAAGCTTGTTAACATGACATTCATTAACAACGGCATTAAAATTGCTGAACCAGCTGCTTGAATCATCCGACCTGCTAATAAGAGAGGAAATACGTGGGCAAACCCGGCAGCAATAGACCCTGCTGAGAATAGCAACATAGCGGTAAGAAACAAATGTCTAACAGAATATTTCTGAATTAAAAAAGCTGTAGTCGGAATTAAAATCCCGTTTACTAACATATATCCAGTCGATAACCACTGAACAGTCGATGTACCGACATCCAGGTCCTTCATAATGGATGGCAGTGCAATATTCAATAAAGTATTGTTTAAAAAAGCAATAAAAGCTCCGATCATCAGGATAATAAGAATCCCGTATTTCGGACCATTATTCTCTTTTATAGAATGATCCATTGTTCTCCTCCTCTATATACTTATAGTTCATTTTTTTATACTCATATTCTATCCAGATTTATATATTATACTATCGGTTCAAATATTTCAACAGTATTTCTCTTTATTTTTATTAAGTTTGTATGAGTTAATAAAATCATGTACTATATATTCTATACAGGCAGTTCAAATATAATTAAAGGTGATTGTTATGAATAAAAGAAAACAGCATGTTATAAAAATGGCACATCAATTATTTATAGACAAAGGTTTTCAAGCAACATCTATTCAAGACATATTAGAAATAAGCGGAATATCCAAAGGAACATTTTATAATTATTTTTCCTCTAAGAGTGAGCTATTAATTGCTCTTTTTAGAATGATCTACGAGCAGCTGGAACATGACCGCAACAAATTGCTCATTGGCCAAGATCCTTCCAATATTGAAATTTTCATTAAACAGGTCGAATTACAAATGGAGACGAATAGAGCCAACAAACTAATTTCTCTCTTTGAGGAAGTACTTGTTTTAAATGATCCGGAACTTAAAAAATCTATAAAATACGGAAATTTTAAAATGATTAATTGGCTGTATAATCGATTTATAGATATATTTGGTGAAAGCAAAAAACCTTTTTTATTAGATTCCGCAATTATGTTTACTGGAATTTTACAAAATAACCTTAAATATTATCATGCAGCATATGGAGCAAATGTTAGCATTCACCAAGTTATTCGTTATAGCGTAGAACGGATCGTGAAGATGATTGAAGAAGTTTCAAAAACCGGGGATCAATTATTGAATCCGGAGTTTTTAGATAATTGGCTGCCAAACAGCAGCTATTGCAATGAAAACTTTAAGAAAAAGCTGGCTAATATTGTATTAGACCTAAAAAAAATGCTGGATCATAGTAAAGAGCAGGAAAAATATATAGAACTATTAGATTTCATTCAAGAGGAGTTATCTGACTCAAAGAATCCACGTCAGTTTCTAATTGAAAGCGCCATCTTATTCTTAAACAATAGTGATATTTTTCTAAAAAAACAGGAGCTCCAATATCTTGAGCAACTGATTCAAGATTACTTTAATCAAATTGGTAAAACTAATTAAAAAGGGATCCACTTTCAATTGTATATTTCCCAATTTTATAGAAATAAATAAAAGAGACAGATTAAAATTTTACTTTAGTCTGTCTCTTTTATTTTTAATTTTCTAATTTTTTTTAAAAATGGCTATTTGCTATTATCACTTAATTGTTACCGTTTTCAATTATTAAGTTCATTTAATATTTAAAAATAGTTCTTGTAAATCATATAAAATCTAGTTTAAAATAATTATTGTTTTTAAAATTCAATTTTTAGCTCTTATTTATTAACCTCAAGATAATTTAAAATAATCTTTTCCAGTAAACTTAAATTAAATTTAAAATTTAAAGCTATATTATTTTAATTACTTGACAATGATAAAATATAGGAGAATAATGAGTGTATAAAAATAAGAATTTTGACGAAACATGTTGTATTTTGACGAAAAGGATAAGATTTTTGCATTTAATCTAACATTATTGATCATGAAATGTTTGAATGATCTTAAGGAGATGAAAGTTTTTCTTCTCATGATTAAAGACAAATAATGTTATCTAAAGTATTAAATGGAAGGGTTACTTTTTTAGGAAAGTTTGAAAGCGTTATTTTTATGAATAAAATGGTAACTTAGACAATTTAATTACTTATCTATTGGTCACACCGCTCGTTGTGACTGTATACTGAAATACCTTATACATTAGTGCATAACTTATTGTGTAAGGATTTATAGGGGGCAAATCATGAAAACAGAAAAAGCGAAAATTGTAAACGGTGTCTTTGATGAGAAATTACCGTTAGCAAAACTATTACCATTAGGTTTTCAACATCTAATGACAATGGTTGGATCATTTATCGTTCCAGTTATCATAGGAACTGCTATTGGGCTTGATGCAAAAAGCCTTGCATACTTAGTTTCTGCTGTTTTATTTACAAGCGGGGTAGCGATCTTAATTCAAGTTATCGGTGTCAGCAAAGGAATAGGTTCAAGACTTCCTTTCGTTATGGGATCTTCTTTCATTACTCTTGGGCCGATGATTTTAATAGGAAAACAATATGGAATGCCTACTCTTTTCGGATCCATTATAGGTTCAGGGATCATTATTATCCTTTTATCATTTTTCCTTGATAAATTGCTTTTATTATTTCCAAAAGTAGTTACAGGTACATTTATTACAATAATGGGGATTACACTTGCACCGGTAGCTTTTGAAGAGCTTGCAGGTGGACATGGTTCAGAAAATTACGGATCACCTGAAAATTATATAGTTGGATTAATCGTGTTAGCTATCATTGTCCTGCTTCATAAATTTGGACGAGGTTTCATGAAAACGATGTCAATATTAATTGGGCTCTTTGTTGGTACAGTCATTGCAGGCTTCCTGGGAATGATCGACTTTCAACCAATAGCAAATGCTAGCTGGGGACAAGTAGTAACTCCATTCTACTTTGGAACTCCTGTATTTGATTTAACAGCTATTTTCACAATGACTGTTTTCTGTATTATCAATTTAATTCAATGTTTTGGCTCATTCTCAATAATAGACGAAACTTTCGGAACTCAAACATCAACTAAAACTGTTGTTAGAGGATTAAGAGGACAAGCTGTTGCTCAAGTAGTATCTGGTGCATTTAACTCTGTACCACATGCATTCTTAAATGAAAATATTGGTGTAATGGCGTTAAGTGGAGCTAAAAGCCGTCTTGTTCCAATTACAACTGGTGTTATGCTTATCGTTCTAAGTTTCTTACCAAAATTTTCAGCTGTGATTACAGCTATACCACAATCTGTACGTGGCGGTGCAATGCTTGCAATATTTGGAATGGTTATCGCTGCAGGTATATCAATACTTTCAAAAGTTAACTTCTCAGAGAATTACAACTCTATAATAATCGGTACAAGTGCTGCAATCGGAGTTGGTTCACAATATACAGCTGACGCATTTACTAAAATGCCTTGGATGCTGGAAATGTTATTTTCAAATGGTTTATTCTCAGCGAGTGTTGCTGCTGTACTAATGAACCTCGTACTTAACTTTAAGACTATAGTAAAATTTAAAAGCTCGGATACAAAGGAAACACCCATAGCAAGTGAAGCATCATAATTTCAATATCGATGTTTCACTTCTCCAAAGAACCCTGTTTATCAATTATTTTGATAAACGGGGTTTTCATATTATAAAATCTTTATTCCTTTATCACCCTGCTTAATTTTAAGAAAGACAAACAAAAATTATCCAAATAAAGTGAAACTTCTATCAG
>NZ_BCVG01000107.1 GCF_001591625.1 Metabacillus fastidiosus NBRC 101226 | reverse complement strand
CTATTAGTGGGGGACGCGCGAAAACCCCCACTGATAGAAGTTTCACTTTATTTATAACGAAACAAAGCTTGTTTCTTTTTACATTCCCATATGCAGCTAAACTTATTCCAAATTTTTTTAAATCAAAGAAAAAGAGCTGACTACTTGATCGTCAGCTCATATTATTAATGATCACGAGAAGCAATCAGATCACATATTTCTTCAAGCAGGCTTGCATCGGCTGTCACATTTCCTAAAGCAGATTTCGCCTCAGCAATATGTTCAGCTAATTTCTCTTTTGCACCGCTCATCGTAAGCAGTGATGGATATGTCGTTTTCTCATTTGAGCTATCTGATCCAACCCGCTTCCCTATTAACTCCTCATTTCCTTCAATATCCAAAATATCATCTCGGATTTGAAAAGCAATTCCTAAATGGAAAGCAAATGTCCTTAAATACTGAATATCACTTTCTGATGCATCCGCTAAAATAGCACCAGCTATAATACTGAACATTAACAGTTTTGCTGTCTTATTTTCGTGTACATATTCCAGTTCTGGCAATGTTAACGTTTTTGTTTCTGCTTCCATATCTAAGACTTGGCCGCCTACCATACCTTCCGGGCCAGCTGCTTTTACAAACTCTGATATTAAACGGACCTTCATTTCTGCCGTTACTTCAGGATTTTTTTCATTCACGATAACAGAGAAACATTGTGTTAATAAGCCATCTCCGGCTAAAACAGCCAATGCTTCACCAAAGACTTTATGATTTGTCGGTTTCCCCCGTCTTAAATCATCATCATCCATGCAAGGTAAATCATCATGTATAAGAGAATACGTATGAAGCATCTCAATTGCACAGCCAACAGCAATTCCAAGTTCTTCATTTTTTCCGTATGCTTGTAAAGTAGCAAGTACTAAAATCGGTCTTAATCTCTTCCCGCCGGCATTCAGCGAGTATAGCATCGATTCTTTAAGTGTCTCAGGCGCTTCTAAATATTTTATGAAATTTGGAAGACTTTCTTCAATTATCTTTTTTCTTGATGGAAGAAAGTCGTTTAATGTGACAGTCAAGATTTTTCTTCCTCCTGTAATTCGAATGGAGCTATTTGCCCATCTTCCCTTAAAATAAAATCCATCTGTTTTTCCACATGCTGCAGTTTATCATGGCAAAGCTTTGAAAGCTTCATTCCTTCCTGAAAATAATCGATCGCTTTTTCTAAAGGTACATCGCCTTCTTCTAATTTTGCCACAATTTTCTCCAGGTTTTGCATTGCTTCTTCAAATGTTAATTGTTCATCACTCATTAGTAGATCTCTCCTCTACTTTTTGAACTAAACAGTCAATCTGACCATCCTGAAGCTGAACTTTTAATGATCCGCCCTGTTCAACTTGTTTTATACTTTTAATCAGCTTATCATTTTGATAAGCAAGACTATAGCCCCGGTCCATTACTTTTAACGGGCTTAATGCATTAAGCCTGGCAATCGCTTCATTAAATTCAGAATGCTTATGCTTTATCGTAACATCCATTTCTCTCTTCAGCTTTTTTACAAGTGTCATATATGTTTCAGACGACCTTTTTACCTGGTCACGAGGATGAACCTGCAATAGTCTATTGCGTAAATAATTGAAATGTTCCCTCTGTAAGCGAATGGAATTATTAGACACTTTCGTAAAACGATCAACTAATAAATCAAGCTGCTGTTCTTTTTGCTCATATAATTGTTTTGGATAGCGGAAGGCATAAGATCTCTCATAATTACCCAATAGAGTTTTACCGTTCGTTACCTTTGTCTGCATCGCTCTAATAAGATTCATCTTTCTATTTGAGAGTCTTTCCAGCAGCTCAGAGAAATGCGGTACTGCCAGCTCTGCAGCCCCTGTCGGTGTAGGTGCCCTTAAATCAGCGACAAAATCAGCAATCGTATAATCTGTCTCATGTCCAACAGCAGAAATAATTGGAACAGACGACGTAAAAATAGCTCTTGCAACGATTTCTTCATTGAAAGCCCAAAGCTCTTCAATTGAACCGCCGCCGCGGCCCACAATTAATACGTCAATGGAGCCAAGTCCATTGGCTCGATCAATCGCTTCGGCTACCGATTCACCGGCCTTCACACCTTGTACCAGTGCTGGAATAAGAATCACTTTCGCTAAAGGATACCGTCTATTAATCGTCGTCAAAATATCACGGATCGCCGCACCAGTCGGGGAAGTAATGACACCAATCGTTTGCGGAAATTTCGGCAGCGGCTTTTTATGCTGCTGAGCAAATAATCCTTCCTGCTCAAGCTTCCTCTTTAATTCCTCATATGCTAAGTATAAGCTTCCAATACCGTCTGGCTGCATTTCCTTCACATATATTTGATAACCGCCATTTTGTTCATAAACCGTAATTTCCCCACGCAAAAGAACCTTCATCCCATTCTCAGGTCTGAATTTTAACGATTTGTTCGCGCCGGCAAACATGACACCCTGAATTCTCGCTTTTTCATCCTTTAACGTAAAATACATATGTCCGCGGCTGTGCATATTGAAGTTTGACAGCTCGCCTTTCACCCATATATCTCTAAGATGCGGGTCAACATCGAATTTTCGCTTAATATATTTTGTTAAAGCAGTGACAGTTACATATTTAATATCACTCAACTTTATAACACCTTATTTTTTTACTTTTTTCAATTCGTTTTTAGCAGATTGAACAGTATTATGCGCAAGCATTGTAATTGTCATTGGACCAACGCCGCCTGGTACAGGTGTTAAGTAGCTTGCAACTGATTTCGCTTCTTCAAAATCAACATCCCCGCAAAGCTTGCCTGTATCAAGACGATTAACACCAACATCAATAACGACAGCACCCGGCTTAATATCTTCACCTTTAATAAAGTTTGCGATACCAACTGCTGCAACTAGTACATCAGCCTCTTTCGTAAACTGCTGTAAATCTTTTGTTTTAGAGTGGCAATATGTAACCGTAGCATTTTCATTTAATAATAATTGTCCAACCGGCTTACCAACGATGTTGCTTCTGCCGACAACAACAACATTTTTACCAGTTAAATCAATACCAACTGATTTAATCATTTCCACTATTCCAGCAGGTGTACAAGGTAAGAAGCAATCTTGACCTGTCATCATGCGTCCAACATTAATCGGATGGAAACCGTCAACATCCTTTAAAGGTGAAATTTTCTCAATAACCGCTGTTTCATTAATATGGTCTGGTAATGGAAGCTGAACTAAAATCCCATGTACTGCATCATCATTATTATATTTCTCAATAACATCAAGAAGGCCATTTTCAGATAATGTTGTCGGGAAATTTTCTAATGTAAACTCAATTCCGATTTCTTCTGCCGCTTTTTGCTTACCTGTAACATAAGAAACAGATGCTGGATTATCCCCAACTAAAATAACGACTAATTTAGGTGTAACGCCTTCGCTTTTTAATTGCTCTACTTCTTTCGCTAAATCAAGTCTCTTTTGCTTTGCAAGCTCTTTACCGCTAATAATTGTTGCTGTCATATTTTTCGCTCCTTAATTAATCTGTTTACGATAATGCCTTATTTACATTTTCTAATACAGCATTAATAAATTTACTTGAATGATCGTCACCAAATATTTTTGCTAGCTCAATTGCTTCATCTAATGTTACATGTGCAGGGATATCATTTTCATATTTTAGTTCGTAAACTGACATACGTAAAATAACACGATCAATATGTGCTAAACGATCAATCGTCCAATTTACTAAGTTTGGTGAGATAAGTTCATCAAGCTCTTGTTTATGCTCTACCGTTCCATAAACGATTCTATTCATAAATTCATCAGCTGATTTACCGTTGAGTGCATGTTCAATGGCTTCGTTTGGTAGAATATCGCTCACATCAATTTGGAATAATGCTTGTAATGCCTTTTCTCTCGCTGTTCTTCGCTTCATTTTTTCTTACCCCTTTAACGTATATCACTAAATAAAATCATATCATATTTAAATAGCAGATTCATTAGTAAATACCGAATAAAATCATATATATCTTTCAAATCATTCGTACTTTCCAAATGATAATCATTACTTATTATGTTAACACTTAAAATTATCCGTATACATCATAATTTATATTAATAATGAAAAACAAAAGAGGGGATAGCTACCCCTCTTTATCATTACATTTCTTGGTCAATCTCCACTTCAGAAGTTTTCGTCTCAAATTGAACTCCAACTACATGGATATTCACTTCATTAATTTCTAAAGCTGTCATATTTAATAGTGTTTGACGAATATTATTTTGGATTTTCTGGGCAACAGTTGGAATCGATATACCGAAAAGCATCACACAATATACATCAATGACAATACCTTCATCAGATAATTCAACCTTTACACCTTTGCCATGATTCTTCTTACCGAGACGTTCGGCAACACCTGCGGCGAAATTACCGCGCATAGATGCAACTCCTTCGATTTCCGAAGCCGCTATTCCAGCAATAACTTCAATTACTTCCGGTGCAATTTCCACTTTCCCTAATCCTGTATCTTCCTGATTCATTTCTAACAATGTATTTTCGTTCAAGGTTCAGCACCTCCGTATTAAATTTAAGAATTCATTACATCATAAATCTCTAAAAACTTCGTATTGAATTCCCCGTCAATAAATTGCTCATGGTCCATTAGCTTCAAATGGAATGGAATAGTCGTTGAAATTCCATCAATAACGAACTCACTTAAAGCACGCTTCATCCGTGCAATCGCTTCTTCCCTCGTCGCCCCGTATGTGATCAGTTTTGCAATCATTGAATCATAATAAGGCGGAATGGAATATCCAGGATATGCTGCTGAGTCCACTCTAACACCTAGACCGCCTGGCGGCAAGTACATTTCAATTTTTCCTGGTGACGGCATAAAGTTTTTCATCGGGTTTTCAGCATTTATTCTGCATTCAATTGACCAGCCCTTAAATGTAACTTCCTCTTGAGTAACAGAAAGCTTTTCACCTGATGCGACTTTAATCATTTCTTTTATAAGATCAATCCCGGTAACCATCTCTGTAACCGGATGCTCTACTTGAATTCTTGTATTCATTTCCATGAAGTAGAACTTTTTCTCACGATAATCATAAATAAATTCAATTGTACCTGCACCAACGTAAGAAACAGCTTCTGCTGCCTTTACTGCAGCTGCACCCATTTTCTCACGCATCTCTTCATCAATAGCCGGTGAAGGTGTTTCTTCAATCAGCTTTTGCAGACGTCTTTGGATAGAGCAGTCACGTTCGCCAAGGTGAATAACATTTCCATATGTATCAGCCATTACCTGGATTTCAACATGTCTAAAGTCTTGAATATACTTTTCAATATAAACACCTGGATTACCGAAAGCTGTCGCAGCCTCTCTTTGTGTGATCGCAAGCCCTTTAATAAGTTCCTCTTCATTTTTAGCAACACGGATTCCTTTACCGCCGCCTCCTGCTGTTGCTTTTATAATGACTGGATAACCTATTTCCTCCGATAAGGCAATAGCCTCTGCATCACTTTCAATAATACCTTGTGAACCTGGTACGATTGGAACACCAGCAGCTTTCATCGTCTCGCGGGCAACATCTTTTGTTCCCATTTTTGAAATAGCTTCTGCACCTGGTCCAACGAAGATAAGATTCACTTCTTTACACAGTTCAGCAAAATCAGCATTTTCTGCTAAGAACCCGTAACCCGGATGGATTGCATCACTGTTTGTTAATTTTGCAACACTTATAATATTAGTGAAATTTAAATAGCTGTCCTTTGAAGCAGTCGGACCGATACACAACGCTTCATCTGCAAGCTGAACATGAAGTGATTCTTTATCAGCTTCTGAATATACTGCAACCGTTTCTATACCAAGCTCTTTACAAGCACGTATAATCCGTACTGCAATCTCTCCCCGGTTGGCAATCAGTAATTTTTTAATCATTTTTTCTCTCCTTACTTTAAGCCTTTACAAGGAATAAAGGTTGTCCGTATTCAACTAATTGTCCGTTTTCCACTAAAATCTCAACGATTTCTCCGCTTACTTCCGCTTCAATCTCGTTAAATAATTTCATCGCTTCTACGATACATACAACAGATTGCGACTGTACCTTTGACCCGATTTGTACATACGGACCAGCCTCAGGTGATGATGCAGAATAAAATGTTCCAACCATCGGCGATGTGATTTTATGTAAGTTTGTATCCTCTTGTTTTTGTTCAGCCTTTACTTCTTCCTGCTGAACAGGAGCAGGTGCTTGCTGAACACGCTCTTGAACAACTGGCGGTGCAGCTGTAACGCTTTGAACAACTGTTTCCGCTTCTTGTGTTCGTTTTCTTAACTCAATTTTTGAACCGTCATGCTCATACGTAAATTTATCAATTGTAGAATTGTCAATTAACTTTATAAGTTCTCTAATTTCTTGAATCTTTAACATTTTGGGCACCCCTTAGTGAAATTACTTCTATTTACGCCTCTGTCATAGCAATCAGCCTGGCAGAAACATAGGAGCTAAGCTTTATATCTAGTACTAAAACTTAGTATCATAATTTTATTTTACGATAAATTACTATATAAATTCAATAATAATTGTATCTGAATAAAGTTCATAACACAATGTGTGCCCAGATTATTAAAAAACCGCTGCTAAAAACAGCAGCGGTAGAAGAGCAAATATTTTATTCCGTCGGCTCAAAGCGAACCGCAATATCATCCATTTCCTTCATCTCATCTCTGACTAATGCAATAATGTCGTTAGCGGCTTTTGGATTATGCTCTTTCTTTGATTTCACTGTAATTTTTACATCATTTCCCTCTGCACGAACTAACGCATCTTCGTATCCTTTAGATTTAATTAATGTTTCAAGAATAGTTTCTTTTGCTGCTGCATCTGCTAATGATTCCATTTCATCATATGCGTCATTTTTTTCCTCTGCTGATGCATCTTTATTCGCAACGATTGCTTGCAGCTGCTCTTTCTTTTCATTTCGCTGATCTTCTACTTTCATGCGAATGGATGTGAATAACTCGTCGCTGGCAACACTCGAAATAACCGTGCCGTCTTCCATTTTTTCTGTCTGAATTTCATCCTGCTGTTCTTCTGTTTTCACTTCTTCTGCAGGCTTTTGCTCAGCTGTATTACTCCCAGTGGTATTATTCTCTTCTGTCATTTCTTTCTCCGTTTCATTTACAGGTTCCTTATTATCTGTCATTGCCATATTGCTGCTCCCGCCTTCAGGAGAAGTAACATAATAAACGGACAATACAACTACTAAACTTAACATCGTTAATAACCAAACTGTTTGTTTTTTCAACATTTTTAGAATCCTCCCTTTATTTTTTCGGGGCCACTGCGACACGGTGACTTGGTACCCCTAAAGCACGTGTTACTGCTTCCACAATTGTCTGCTTTATATGAATGTTGTCAGCACCTTTAGCAACGATAAGAACTCCTCTTATTTCAGGCTTCTTCGTCTGCAATACAATCGGTGTCTCTTGTTCACCGTTTCTAATGATGACAACTTGTTCGTCATTTGACTTATCTTCTACTTTTCTTGTCCCGCCTTCACGGTCTGTTTCTTCTGTCACCTGATTTTGTGCAACACTGTTTTTCTCGAGAACTTTCATTGATGTTGCATCAACATTAACGATAACAGATACATCATCGATTCCTGCAACTGTCTCCAGCACTTCTTTCAGCTGGTTTTCATACTCATTTTCAAAATCTTTAATCGTGGAGCCTTTTTCCTCGTTCTTCGTTTGCTTAAACACTTCTGTATTCTCATTTTCTACTGGATTTGCCACCGGAAGTGCTGCATCTTCTCCAGGCTGTTTCGAGAAAAGATTACTTATAAGCATGAAAGCAATTCCCAAAACTAATACGATAACAAAATATTGATATTTTCCTTGTTTTTTAGAATCGGATTTTTGTAATAATTGTTTTATTTTTTGAAAGAATGATTGTTTACTCATGCAATGACTCCTCTCCCCCTTTCATTTGCAGTAATATCTTCTCCTGATCTACTTCCCACACTTTTGCTAAATACGTTATAATTTCCTTTTCTTCTTTCCCTGGCACTGTATCTTCTCTCACTTGTTCTTTTGATGTATCAATATCAACTTTTTTTACCACTTCCACTGCCTCGTCCTCTTTATTGGCTGCTCGCAAGACAACTTCAACATGCTGTAGATCTTTTCCCGAGTCGATTTTCTTCACTTCATCTGATTGGGATAGAAGGATTCGATCAATTGCTACTTCATAATTTTCCACCAGCTCCTCTTCTGCCATCTCTTTCATTTGGACAGCCATTTGTTCTAAAATATATGCACGTTGTGATGCTTCTATTTCACTTTTCTGCTTTTCCATTAAATTTTTTACTTCGGCATCATTTTCTGACTGGATAGAAAGCTGGGCTAATACTTCATCCATATCCGCTGAAAAAAGTTTGAAAATCGGATTAATAATGACGACAATAAGCAGCAGGCTGATAACGATCTTCGCATATTTTTGCATTGCTGAACTCGGAAGGAGCAAATCGATTATCACAGCAAGTAAAATAAATAAAATAATATTTGTAATCCAACCAGTTAAAAACTCCATATCATCACCTCTTTAACGAACCATCATCGTTAAATTTCCAGCGGCAATAATGACTGTCAAGCTTAGGAAAAACATTAATGAGACAATAGCTAATGCGGCGAAAATATAAATAACACTTTTGCTTATAATATCTAGACATTTAATAATTGGACCGCCGCCTAATGGCTGCAAAATTGCCGCTGCAAATTTATAGATAAGAGCAAGAGAAAGTATTTTTAAAGCTGGGAAAGCTGCAATAAAGAGCAGTACAGCGACACCAATAATACCGACTGTGTTTTTTAGCAGAACAGAAGCACTTATAACCGTATCTGTTGCATCTGTAAACATTCTTCCTAGAACCGGAATAAAGTTGCCTGTTATAAACTTCGCTGTCCGGATCGCAATCCCATCCGTAACTGCGGCTGATGCTCCCTGAACGGAAATAACACCTAGAAATATCGTTAAGAATGCTCCAAGTAAACCAATGCTTATATTTCTTAGCAGCTGGGCAAGCTGGGTAACTTTATACTGGTCTGTAAGCGTACTGACAATGCTTAAAAGCGCTGATAAGAAGAGCAAAGGCAATACAATGTTTTTAATTAAAATACCGCTCGTATTCATGAGGAAAATGATAACCGGGTGAAAAAAAGCGGCTGAAATAAGTCCGCCTGAGGAAGCGATTAAAGCTAAAAGAAGAGGTATTAACGCAAAGATGAAATTCGTCATCGTTTCAATTGCTTCATTTGTATATTGGATTGCGACATGAAAGCTGTTTAAAGCAATGATCATTAAAACCATATAGACGAGGGCATACGCTACTTTACTAACAGTACTCTGGCTGAATGCATTTTGCAGAAGCTGTAAAATCACACTGAATACAGTAAGTAAAATTAACGTCCCCAGCAGTTTTCCATTTGCTAATAATTCATGGAATAAGAACTGCAGCAAAGCTTTCATCCATTCAGAAAAAGATAGTTCTTTTTCACCGCTTAAAAACTGCAGCAGGCTGCCTTTCTGGCTCTCCGGCAAAAATCCCCCATATTCATGAATAATGTCATCCCAATATCCTTTCACTTCCTCAATACCTAACTTTTCCACTTGTTCGTTTACAAAGCTTTCTTGTTCTTCCTTTGGCGGATCTTCGGAAGCTTGTACAATTACCGGAAAAGAAAACATGATGACTAGTGAAATGATCGAGAGAATCGTTCTCATACATTTAGCCCTCCCGCTGAAAATACGTTTAAGATCCTGGTATCATACCGATAACTGTTTCAATAATGACTGTTAAAATTGGAATGGCCATCGTCAAAATCAAAATTTTACCGCCGAGCTCAATTTTTGATGCAATTGCCCCCTGCCCAGCATCTTTCGTAATTTGAGCGCCGAATTCAGCTATATAGGCGATACCAATTATTTTTAAAATGGTTTCTACATAAATTAAATTCACATTTGCATTTACTGCGATTTTCTCGACCATACGAATAATTTCATATACTTTATCAATTAAAAATAAAAAAATAACACAGCCGACAAAGACGACGAGCATAAAAGCAAAGGTGGGCTTTTGTTCTTTTACAATTAAAGCAAGAAATGTCGCAACTAATCCTATTCCAACAATTTGAATGATTTCAATCGCTAAGCCCCCCTTAACCTTGGAAAAGAAAGACTGCCTTAATTTTTTTAAACAGGTCATCAACAATCGAGGCGACCATAAACAGAATATAAATGAAGCCAAGCAATGTGACCCATTGTGCATATTCTTTCTTCCCCATTTGGTCTAAAACAGTATGCAAAAACGCAACGACGATCCCGATTCCCGCAATTTGAAATATAATATTTATGTCAATGCCCATTGCCCTTTACTCCCTTCACCTAAAGGCTTTACATTAATAAGATAATAAGCAGGAGCCCAGATAAAAAACCTAAGCTTTTAACGAGCCTTTCATATCTCGTTTGCCTGTCAACAGCATCTGCTTCTTCTCTTTCTAAATGCGATAAAGTAAGTTTTATATGTTTCTGCTGTGAAAGCCGGTCATGCTGTCCCAATGTTTCACCAAATTGTTTTAATACTTCCAGCTCCCCATGCTTAAATGCCGTTAAATGAAGCACTTCTTCGATACTCTCATCCCAGGCAGTTTTCACGCTCGTATGTCCTTTTTTAAGCTTGCTTGCAAAAAGTTCAAAAAATGGCGACAATGGTTTTCGCATTTGCTTTGCGAGGTTTTCAGCCGCAACAGTAAGCGGTGTATGTGCGTACATAATTTCTGCTTCAAGTGATTGTAAAGCAACTTTTAACTGTCTTAGCTGTCTCGTTCTTTCACTTAAATGTCTTGCTGCTTCAAAACCAATCCATGTTGTTGCAATTAAAATAAAAACAGCACCTAAAATTTTAATCATGTCATCACATCACAATTTAGTAAAAGTTTTCCTTCATTATTTAATATTTTCTGAACAGTGCCTGGTCCATTTCTTCTTGACAGCTCAACGAATCTTTCAAATACATTTAATTCAAGCAGCGGTTTTAAAGACGGTCTTTTCATAAGATCATGCATCGTATAGCCGTGAACAGTGACGAAAAGCTGGACACCTGCATGGACAGCTTCAAGAATAGCTTCTGTGTCGTCTAATCTTCCAATCTCATCAACGACTAAAACATCAGGGCTCATTGAGCGAATCATCATCATCATTCCCTCTGCTTTTGGACAGGCATCGAGCACGTCCACTCTTTCTCCGAATGTATGCTGCGGAATACCTCTTACAGAACCGGCGATTTCAGAGCGTTCATCAATAATACCAACTTTTCTTGAAGCAACTGTTTCATTCCCAGTGCTTATAATCCTTGCAAAATCACGAAGCAATGTCGTCTTACCGGTTTGCGGCGGACCTATAATCAGTGTATTAAGCCATTTCCCTTTATAAACAAATGGGATATACTTTTCAGCAATTCCTGCTTTCTCCCTTGCAATCCGTATGTTATAAGAAGTAATATCACGGATCGCTTTTACTTTTCCTCCCTCGGTAATAACTCTCCCCGCCATGCCGACACGGTGACCCCCACATATTGTAATAAATCCTTTCTTCAATTCTTCTTCTAATGTATAAATCGAATATTGGCTGAAATCGTTAAGTAAGGACATAATATCTTCCGTCGTTGGATAATATGGCAAAAATATCGGTTTCCCCATCGTCACTATTTCCAGTCTCTTATTAATCCTGATCCTGATTTCTTCCATCTTATTAATATAGAGGTGATCCAACTTTATTAAATGTTCCCTAATTGAGTCAGGAAGTATTTCCATAATCTCATTCACAATTCTTCCTCCAATTTAGCCAATTTCGTTACTCTAAATGTATGCCAGCTTGGACATTATATGACTGAAATACTCAGTTAAACGGACTCGGATTTACTTATAAATACCGAATAAGATAAAAAACACACCAATTCCGATAAAAACCAGCTTTCCATATGAAACTTGATCAGCAATGTGAAAAATTCCAATTGTCATTGTAATAATAAAAACAATTGGCCCAACAATTGCCAGTAAAGAGTTCACAATAACCGCTTTTTTTACATCATTTAAAATAAGCATGACAATAGCTGCAGAAAATTCTATTGAGGCAGATAACATCCGAAGTCCTGCCATTGTTAAAACGGTGGAATCAAATTTAGAAAAGAAACTTTTCATGTTGTCCTCCCTTAATTAAAGTTTGTACAACATATGCACACAGAGGAAAATTTAGAAATGAAAAGGAAGGAATAAAGTGAAACTTCCATCAGTGGGGTTTTTCATCCCCCACTGATGG
>NZ_BCVG01000106.1 GCF_001591625.1 Metabacillus fastidiosus NBRC 101226 | reverse complement strand
TTACTGCTCGTTAAGGCTGGGATAAATATATGAGCGGACTTTCAGCAAATTGATTGGGCAAATTTCGGTAAAAATATTAATTGTTACTTATATATGTAATAGACTTTTCTTATTAAAATGAAACATTATTTTTCTGGAATAGAGATTACGATGCTAAAGGAAAGGGTATTTTATCTAGTGAAATAGTTTTTCTTCTAACTAATAAATCTATCTTTTAAGGGGAGCATGATAATGAAAAAGAGGAGAATAGAATTTATATTTGTCCCAGTACTTATTTTATTATGTTATTTCGTATTTTTCACATCTATTCCTCCATCATGGAAGAAAGTGTGTATTATCTGTTATGGAATCATTATTTTAACTACATTATTCTCACTAATATTAGAGAATCGGTCTGCTCCAAATACGCTTTTGTGGATTTATGTTTTAGTGTTTATTCCAGTATTGGGATATGTTTTTTATTTGTATTCCGGTCAATTGTTTTTAAAAGGATATTTGTTCAGAAGTAAGCGTATTGGTGATCGTGAACTATTAGAAACTTTAAATAGAAAAAGAGAAAAAGTGGATCTTTCCGATTTGGATGAGCATCAGCGCTGTTTTGCACATTACTTAGAAAAGAGTACTACCACGACTATGGATACGAATACGAGCACGAAGGTTTTGAAAAATGGAGAAGAAACTTTTTCGGAAATAAAGAAAAGACTGAGGGAAGCAAAGGAATTTATCCATATAGAATACTATACTTTTCGAAGCGATCGTTTGGGGAAAGAAATAATGAATATATTAATCGCTAAGGCGAAAGAAGGAGTGGAAGTCCGCTTTATTTATGATGCTGTAGGAAGTATTTCTATCTCCTCATTAGATATAAAAGAAATGGAAAGAGCAGGGGTTAAAGTATGTCCGTTTTTACCTATTAAAAGCGGTTTTTTTAATCAAAAATTTAATTTTAGAAATCATCGAAAAATTATTATTATTGATGGAGAAATTGGATTTGTTGGTGGATTAAATGTCGGAGTTGAATATCTTGGAAAGAATAAGAAGATAGGATTCTGGCGTGATACCCATGTTGTTCTTAAGGGAGAAGCTGTCCAAACGTTACATTTAGTATTTTTGCTCGATTGGAAATATATTTACGGAGAGATGCTGTTAGAAGATGAACGTTATGTGAAGAGACCAAAACCGGCAGAGAAGGATGGAATGGTGCACGTAGTTGCTACTGGTCCTGAAACAAGAGATATGAGTGATTACTATTACACATTAATCACCTGTGCTAAAAAATCTATTTGGATAGCGTCGCCATACTTCATTCCAAATCAGTCCATTCGCACAGCGCTTAGAGTCGCTGCCCAAAAAGGAATTGAAGTCCGTGTTATGGTTCCTAAAAAGAATGACGGTTTCCTTACACAATATGCATCACAATCATATTTTCTGGAACTGTTGCGCTCTGGTATTGAGATTTACTCCTATGAAAAAGGATTTTTGCATCAGAAAATAATTATTATTGATGGTGAGTTTGCATCCATTGGTACAGCTAATATGGATATGCGGAGTTTCCATCTTAATTTTGAGGTAAATCTATTTCTTTTGGGCACTAATTCGGTCAAAGATTTGGTGGATCATTATGAGGAAGATTTAAGAGATTCAAACAGGATTCGTCCTGTTGAATTTTATAAAAAAGGAATGATTGAAAGGTCTAAAGAGTCATTTGCCCGTCTATTCTCGGGAATTTTGTAAGCTGCATTAAAAGTATCAGAAGGAGGTGTAGAATTATGCCGCACACAAAAGCTTTCCGTGTTGGTTACGGAATTTTACTTGCTTTTCTTATTATTTTAGTTGGGACAAAAATAAATTTTGTCTTTCACCCTGTCATTGCTTTAGTTAAAACTTTGTTTTTCCCTTTCCTAATTGCCGGTGTACTATACTATTTGTTTCGCCCTCTTGTGAATTTTCTTGAGAGAAAGAGTATACCGCGATCACTGTCTATTTTATTAATATATTTAATATTCGCTCTCATTCTTGGCCTATTAATCTATTTTGTTGGACCAATTTTGCAGAAGCAAATAAATAGTTTGATTGATAATACTCCAGGTTTTATCGAGACAGTTCAAACAAAGAGTAATGATTTTCGGGAGAAAATTCGATTTTTGGAAGAAAATAAAACTATTGATATGAAGAAGGCTGATGATATTTTTTCAAAACAGTTATCTTTAAGTTTTTCTCACCTCGGAGAGAATATTATGGATTTTATCGGAATCATTACAAATATTGTTACAGTATTTATTACTGTTCCGCTTATTTTATTTTATATGTTGAAAGAGGGAGAAAAGGCACCAAAACAAATACTTCGATTCGTACCACCGATTCAAAGGAAAAATGGACGAAAAATATTAGCTGATCTTGATGAGGCACTGAGCTCTTATATTAAAGGACAAGTTACTGTAAGTCTTTGTATAGGGGGTATGCTTTTCATTGGATATTTAATCATTGGCCTTGAATATTCTATTATCCTTGCTCTTGTGGCAATGTGTACGAATGTCATCCCATTTCTTGGACCTATTATAGCAATTACTCCGGCCTTAATAGTTGCGGGACTTGATTCTCCTATTATGCTTATAAAGGTACTCGTTGTCATGGTTATCGTTCAGCAAATAGAAGGACATATCATTTCTCCCCAGGTGATGGGAAGAAAGCTAGAAATTCATCCTCTTACAATTATATCTTTATTACTCACTGCTGGAAGTATAGGAGGTATGCTAGGTTTGATATTAGCAGTTCCCGTATATGCAGTTATGAAGGTCATTGTCCATCACACATACCGTTTATGGAAATTAAGAAAGGAGCAGGTGATGGAAGATAAAATGAATATATAATAATTTTTAATCTTTTATGTTTATTCTTTTTTATACCGGGTATTAAATAGTATGAAGGCTCCCCCCTAGTTAAAATTACTAGTCTTCTAGTCTGTGTCATAACAGAATGAGTATAAAATCCGTCACAGAACGGGTTTTATACTATTTTTTTTATTTAAAGCAAGTTCCCATCCGAAATACAACTCATGTTTCGCTAATTTAAATATTTAATAAGCAGTAATATAGAAGGGGGTAAAGAAAGATGGAGAGAAATCATACGATGATGCAATTTTTTGAGTGGCATATAGAATCGGATGGTACGCATTGGAAACGGTTAGGGGAGTTAGCACCTGAATTGAAAAAAAGAGGGATTGATTCTGTTTGGCTGCCACCTGCAACAAAGGCTCATTCCTTAGAAGATCCGGGATATGCAGTATATGATTTGTATGATCTTGGGGAGTTTGATCAAAAAGGGGCTGTCCGTACGAAATACGGGACAAAAAAAGAACTGCTGGATGCGATAGAAATATGTCATAAGCATGGCATCCAAGTATATCTTGATGTAGTAATGAATCATAAAGCAGGGGCCGATGAGACAGAAAAGCTTGTAGCTATTGAAGTAGATGAGTTTGACAGGACCGAAGAAATTTCGGAAGAAGTGGAAATTGAGGGATGGACTAAGTTTACATTTCCAAAGCGAAATAATAAATATTCTTCTTTTAAATGGAAATCTGAACATTTTAATGGGGTAGATTACGACGATAAAGACGATAAAACGGGAATTTTTAAAATTGTAGAAGATGATAAAGAATGGAATGAAAATGTAGATAATGAATTCGGCAATTATGATTATTTAATGTTTGCCAATATTGATTATAAACATCCGGAAGTACGCGAGGAAATGATGAGATGGGGTAAATGGCTAGCGGAAAATGCGGATTGCAACGGCTATCGTTTAGATGCTATTAAACATATTGACTATGAATTTATTAGAGATTTTATCGAAGAGGTAAAGAAGCAGCGCGGCGATGATTTTTATGTAGTCGGGGAGTTTTGGAACCCGGAAATTGCTGCCTGCCAGGAGTTTTTGGAAAATGTAGATTATAATCTTAATTTATTTGACGTGGCCCTTCATTATCGACTGTTTGATGCATCAAAGGTTGGTTCCGATTATGATCTGAGAACAATCTTTGATGATACACTCGTTCAGGTAAATCCGATTCATGCAGTCACTTTCGTTGATAATCATGATTCACAGCCGAATGAATCTCTTGAATCATGGGTAGAGGACTGGTTTAAACAGATTTCTTATTCTCTGATTTTACTTAGAAAAGATGGATATCCATGTGTCTTTTATGGAGATTATTTTGGTATTGGAGGAGAGGAGCCGGTTGAAGGGAAAAAAGAGGCGATTGATCCTCTGCTTTATGCCCGTTATCATAAGGCGTATGGAGAGCAGGACGATTATTTTGATGATCCGAATGTAATCGGCTGGGTACGCAGGGGAACCGAAGAGATAGAAGGTTCCGGATGTGCTGTCATTATCTCTAACAATGAGGAAGCAGAAAAGAGGATGTTTGTAGGAGAAGAAAGGGCAGGAGAAGTATGGGTAGATTTAACAAATACAAGAGAAGAGCATATTGCAATCGATGAAGACGGTTTTGCTGTATTCCCTGTAAATGGAGGAAGCGTATCTGTGTGGGCATTGCCTGAACTAGAAGTAGAGGAGAAATAAAAAGAAGCGGATCGTATGTGATCCGCTTCTTTTTATTTATGTTGTAACGAACTTCCCACCGTTAATATGAATTACTTGTCCCGTCATATAAGAAGAGTCGGAAGAAGCAAGTAGAACATAAGCTGGTGCTAACTCCTCCGGCTGGCCAGGTCTGTTCATAGGTGTATCTTTTCCGAAAGTTTCCACACTTTCCTCTGGGAAGGTAGATGGAATTAAAGGAGTCCAAATAGGTCCCGGAGCAACAGCATTTACACGAATACCTTTACTTACAAGGGATTTAGCCATTGATCGTGTGAAAGCAACGATAGCTCCTTTTGTGCAAGAATAATCGATTAGCTGCTCATTTCCTTCGTAGGCTGTAACAGAAGTAGTGTTAATGATTGCACTCCCTTCGTTTAAATGTTTTAATGCAGCCTTTGTAAGATAGAACATGGAAAAAATATTTGTTCGGAATGTTTTTTGAAGCTGCTCGGCACTTATATCTTCAATGCTCTGCTGTGGATGCTGTTCTGCAGCATTGTTAACGAGAATGTCTAAACCACCCAATTCTTCTACAATTTTAGAAATTGCTTCCTGACAGAAAGACTCGTCTCCGATATCTCCTGGGAGGAGAAGACATTGGACCCCTTGTGCTCTTATTTCTAATTTTGTTTGTTCTGCATCTTCCTGCTCATCAAGATAACCAATAGCAACATCAGCTCCTTCTTTTGCATAAGCAAGAGCGACTGCTTTTCCAATACCACTGTCTCCTCCAGTAATAAAGGCTACCTTTCCTCTTAATTTCCCGCTTCCTTTATATTCAGGGTTCTCTGTAAGAGAATCCGGTACCATTTTTGATTCTACTCCAGGCTGTTCCTGCTGATGCTGGGGTGGTTGTCCGTTTTTTTGGCGATCTTTAATATCCATGTTTTATACACTCCCTTTATAAAATTTAAATAGTATGCATATTTTTAAAGAACATATAGAATTTATAACCGTTTTAAGAAAAAGCTAAACTTTTCCTCTTCTATTTATCTATTTTCTTATTAATTCTTACCGATCTATTTATTATCTGAAAAATAATTTTTAAGAATAAATTTACTTTTCAGATAATAGTTGTATTTTATGAGAATATATTGTAAGCTAGTGCATATAAAGATTGTATACAATTTTGAATTCAGTATTGTAGTCTATAAAAGAGGAGGAGGAAATAATGGCGGTTGAGTGCTCATCAAGAGTCTTGAAAGCTATTGTTATGTATCAGTAATTTTTTCTTTTTTATAATTTGTAAGCGCTTCCTATCCAGGGTGTTGAAATGATTTATTTCGTCTTTGTACATACAGTTCATTATAAGGAATAGTTTCATGAAGTAACTTGAGGGAGGTGAGGCTGACAATTACGAAGTGAAAATTTCCTTTTTCTAAATGTTTCACTGTTACTTGAAAAATGATGGAAATCCAATCGCAGCTTTGAATAGTCCTTGAAAGAGATTAATAGAAATATAACAAAAAATAAAAAGGAGTTGATTTATAATGTCTACAAATTTGGAAGATAACATGAAGAAGGAAATACAAATTGACCATTCTACTGGTGTCGATGAATCATTGAATCCGAAAAGGGAAGAGGAAAGAACAGTAGGTCCCATTGCTTATGCATTTATGTGGATTGGAGATGGTGTTAACCTAGGGAATATGACACTTGGGGCCAGCTTAGTTGTAGCGGGGGTCGCGACGCTAAATCTTTTTCAAACATTTGCCGCCGCCGCCATCGCAATTGGTATCATTTCTATTATATTCGCCTTAAATGACAGGGTTGGCTATAGAACAGGAATCCCCTATGTTGTCCAGCTTAGAATGTCCTTTGGGGTAAAAGGGTCAATTATATCTTCTCTGTTACGTGGTATTCCTGCTATCATCTGGTATGGGTTTCAAAGCTGGATTGGAGGTACGGCATTAAACGAAATTGCTAAAGTTGTGACAGGTGGTTCTTTCGATAATGTTGTCATTTGCTTTGTCGTGATTCAGCTTATTCAAATCGTTCTTTCTATGTACGGATTCCATGCTATTGCATGGGTAGAAACAGTTGCCTCTGTCGTTATTATGCTGGCACTCATCTATGTATTTGGTGTTCTTTTAAACTCTCATAGTGAGGTTATTGCTGAAAAATGGTTACATGCAGAAGGATCATGGGGCTTGCCATTCTTTGCATTCATTATGATGTTTATGGGGAATTATGCAGCTATCTTCTTAAGTGCAGCGGATTATTCCCGAGAACTCAAAACAGGTATCAGTGACAAGAAACGCGGCTTTTTATACTTTTCACCTATTTTAATAGCGTATGGTTTCGTTCTTACAATTGGTGCTATGCTAGCTTCAGCGACTGGTATTTCAAATCCAGTGAAAGCTTTCGCAGTAGTTGTAGATAATTCCTACATTACAGTCGGAGTATCGGCATTTATCGTTCTAGGCGCGATTGCGGTAAACATGGTTGCGAATATCGTTCCACCAACATATGTTATTACATTGCTGACAAAAATGAAATACAAGCCTGCTGTTGTACTAACAGGATTGCTTGCATTAGGTTCATTCCCATGGGTGCTCGTTCAAGATTCTTCAGCAAAAGGTCTTGGTATGTTCATTCTTATCTATTCAGCATTTTTAGGTCCAATCGTTTCTATTTTATTAATTGAATACTATATATTAAGAAAGCAAAAAGTGAATGTAGCAGATTTGTATGCGGAAGATGGTCCGTTTGCAGGGTATAATCCAGCTGCGATACTTGCAATGCTGATCGGTGCCGGTGCGGCATTTACAGTAGTAGAGCTTGCGTGGATTATTGGAGTTGTTGTAGCAGGTATCAGCTATATCCTCCTGACAAAATATGCATTTAAAGATTCCAAATTCAAAAAGGGTACGATATTTGAGAAGTAATATTCTATTAATTATATAAATACAAAGAAGAAAGGCTGTCTCAAAATAGTCTAATCTCACAACTGATGATTTGTGGGATCTGACTCTTTCTTTGAGACAGCCTTCCTTTTTAAATATAAAATTCGAGTAGGCTATTTGTTAAGCTCTTTTTCTCATGCCTCTCATTACTAAGCTTACGATAAAGACAAGTGCAATCGCGCCAATAAGAGCCGGAATAATATAGAAGTCTCCAACTTCGGGACCCCAATTACCTAATAGTGCAGAACCAAGCCACGCTCCGATAAAGCCGGCGATAATATTTCCGATTACACCTCCTGGTATATCGCGTCCGATAATTAGACCAGCTAACCATCCGATAATTCCTCCAATAATTAAAGACCAAAGAAAGCCCATGTAATTTCTCTCCTTTCAAATTTAATAATGATTTCTACTATTTAAATACCCCCGTATTCAATTTGTAAACGATGAAATGAAAAATTTTAATTGTTAGTTTTGGATTTTTAAATAGGAGGTAAATAAATATAAACGAACGTTTAACATTCAATCAATAAGGCACATAAGTTATAAGCTTCATAAAATATATCTTGAGAAGAGGGGAAGAAAAATGTTATCAAAACAAGATCTTATTCATTTTGAGAGAAAATTATTAGAAAAGAAACAAGAGATTATCAATATGATAGAAACTAATGAAAAGTCTTTACGTGAAGATTACGGGGAACTAACTGCTTATGATAACCACTTTGCTGATACAGCGACAGAGCTTGATGAGAGAGAAAAGGAAATGATGTTAAATGATAATGCAAAAGACCTTTTAGAAGACGTAGAGGAAGCATTAGAAAGAATAAAGAAGGGAACGTACGGTATTTGTATAGATACAGGAGAAGAAATTCCTTATTCAAGGCTTGAAGTTCTGCCATATGCGAAACGGACTCTTAAAGCACAAGAAGAGTTTGAGAGTGGAACAGTAATACAGGAAGAAGACAAATCCTTTCTTACTCCACCAGACGATAAACGGGGTGATAAGCGAATTGATATTGCCGATGAATTGCAGTATGAACATGGGAATTCTTCATACTAATAGTGATCATAAGAGCAGGGCTTTCTCAAAAGTTGATTTCTCGGCTTAGAGAAGCCTTTTTCATTATGCTAGAAATATAATAAAGATTGTTAAATAGTTATATATGCAAAGATAAGTTAATATAGTTCATAGATATATCATGAATCTTTCATTATTTTAAAAAAGAGACTGATCCTTTTTTAGGAACAGTCTCTTTTTTAATCATTTGAGGGCATGTATGGATTTCGATCTTTATATGTGTTGTAATGTGGTGTATTATTCTCATTTCCATTTACAGCTGTCATATCCGCTTCTGTCGGAATTTCCTCTTCTAGAACACGAATATCTCTATTTAAATGGTCATCTTTACTATTAACGAGAATGAGAATTTTCCCTTCTTTTACAGAGTTTCCATAGCGTTCGGCATCATCTTCAGAGATCCCTGAGTCTACAAGTGCTCCACATAATCCCCCAATACCAGCTCCTGCTAGAGCTCCTATTAATCCCGAAGCGATTGGACCTGCAGCAATAATAGGACCAATTCCCGGGATTGTAAGAGCACCAACTCCGGCTAATATTCCTGTTACACCACCGATTGTACCTCCAGTAAATGCTCCTGTTGTCGCAGGATCTTCAGTTGTTGTATCTGTTTCTTTATTAACATGTTTTAAATCTTTCCCAATTACACAAATTTCTTTTGATTCATATCCTTGTTTTATAAGTCCATCAATAGCTATAATAGCTTCAGCTTCTGTGTCATAAACACCTATAACTCTTTTTTTCTGACGGTCCATTATATCTCCTCCTTATAAGTGGACTCTTTCCTTTTATTTACCCTTCTTCAAAATTGATAAACCCCTATTTATGGAAGTAGAGTAAAAAGCAAAGGACCTTATTATTCTCTTTTAGAATAACAAGGTCCTCGTTATGAAATATGCCATTATTGTCTTCGATCCTTTCCATGCTGCTTTTTAATATTGAATTGATTGTTTAGTTAATTCCTTTTCTGGCTGAGCTGAAGTATTATGCTGAAATTGATTGAATAGATATGTAAGGTAACTGTTTAATTCAAAGCGATCGTTATTAATGAAATCAGATAATGATACTCCATTTTTTTTAGTCATTTGTATTCTCTCCCTTTCTTTTAAACTCTTATTATTATTTTTCCCCAGCTTCTATCTTTTAAACATAGAAATGAATAAAATTGTAAATAGATTCATATATTAAAGAAAAACCCTTTAGTATAGGCCCCGCCTACGCCGTATACTTTTGACAGCCACGCATGCCATCCAACCCATTTTCATTATAACGAAAACGCTTTCAATATTTCAAAGGTTAACGTAGAACAACTTTCGACAGCCTCAAGATATTTAGTATTTGTAGAAAAGCCTTCTAGTTATTTATAATTTCAATGAATCTTACTCCCCCTTATGCCAGGGCTTTTACTATAACAAAAGATTCTACTCATTTTCCACGAAAATAATGACTATTTCTGTCTATAAGTTTTTTAATAAACGAAAAAGTACAGATAGAATTTCTGTACTCTTTCATTATATTTAAATGATTAGGAAAGCTTATCTTCTAATTTTCCAATTCCTTCTTTTACTTTACCTTTTACTTTATCAAATTTCCCTTCATCCTCTTTTGAATGATTGTCTGTTAGCTTTCCCCATTGTTTTTTTGCTTCCCCTTTTAATTGGTCAATCTTACCTTTTGCTTTATATTCATTCATCTTTATCCCATCCCATCCTTGAAGTATTATTCTTCTGGATTTTTATTATCTAGTTCATCTTTCTTTTCTCCATCACTAATACCGTTGTCCTGATCTACTCCATCCCCAATACCATTTTCTTGTAATTTCTTCTGTGCGTCTTCTGTGCTGTCTTGCATATCATTTTCTATATCTTCATTCGTTTGCTTGTTATCATTATCTAATTGATCTTTTTGTTCTCCATCACTAATACCATTGTCTTGATCGACACCATCACCGCATCCAGCTAATGCACCAACTGTTAAGGCAATAGTCATTCCGCTCGCTAAAAGTTTCTTTTTCCAATCGATATTCATTTTGTTTCCTCCTTTGGCTAATAAGAATATTGTTATTTGTAACTTGTCCATAGCTTGTATACCCGTTAAATGAGAGGGAAAACCTTTTTTGAAAAAAAGAATAAAAAATTAAAATTCTTTTAAATTAGGAGAATATTTTCTAAAAAAATAGGGTAGGTCAAAAAGAGAATCAATTATTTTCATTTAATGTTGAGGAGGATTCATAATGGGAAAAAATCAATCTACTGAAAAGAATGAGCAGACTAATCTTGAAAATGGGGATGTTTTAACGAACAGACAAGGTCATCCGGTTACGAATAATCAAAATTTAAGAACAGTAGGAAATCGCGGTCCTGCTACTTTAGAAAACTATAACTTCATTGAGAAAATTAGTCATTTTGATAGAGAACGTGTACCTGAAAGGGTTGTACATGCACGTGGTGCAGGTGCGCATGGTTATTTTGAAGCATATGGAACAGCTGGTGATGAGCCGATCTCTAAGTACACACGTGCAAAATTATTCCAAGAGAAGAGAAAGCGCACCCCGGTGTTCGTTCGTTTCTCCTCTGTTATTCACGGCGGACATTCTCCAGAGACACTTCGCGACCCGCGCGGATTTGCGGTTAAGTTCTATACGGAGGATGGGAACTGGGATTTAGTCGGAAATAACTTAAAAATTTTCTTTATTCGTGATGCGATGAAATTCCCTGATATGATTCATGCATTTAAGCCAGATCCTATTACGAATATTCAAGATAGTGAGAGATTCTTTGATTTCTGTGCGAGTTCTCCGGAAACATTTCATATGGTAACATTCGTTTACTCACCTTGGGGTATCCCGGCAAACTACCGTCAAATGCAAGGTTCTGGGGTAAACACATATAAATGGGTAAACAGTGAAGGTGAAGCAGTTCTTGTAAAATATCACTGGGAGCCGAAGCAGGGAATTAAAAATTTAACACAAAAAGAAGCGGAAGAAATTCAAGCGAAGAATTTCAACCATGCAACACAGGATTTATATGAAGCAATTGAGCGTGGCGATTACCCAGAATGGGAGCTTTTTGTTCAAATTATGAGTGATGATGAGCATCCTGAACTTGACTTTGATCCGCTTGATGATACGAAATTATGGCCAGAAGATCAGTTCCCATGGATTCCAGTCGGAAAAATGGTATTAGATAGAAATCCTGAAGACTATTTTACAGAAGTAGAGCAAGCGGCATTCGGTACAGGGGTTCTTGTTGATGGTCTTGAATTCTCAGATGATAAAATGCTGCAAGGCCGAACATTCTCTTATTCTGATACACAGAGGCATCGTGTAGGGGCAAATTATTTACAATTGCCAATTAATGCTCCGAAGAAGAAGGTTTCTACTAATCAAAGTGGAGGGCAGATGCAATATAAGGTCGACCGTGCACCTGGACAAAACCCTCATATTAACTATGAGCCATCTATTTTAGGTGGATTAGAAGAAGCGAAACAAGAAGGAAAAGAATATACTCCGCAAATTGAAGGTAAATTAGTCCGTGAATCTATTGATAGACAGAGCAATACGAAGCAGGCTGGTGAAACATACCGCAGGTTTGAACAATGGGAGAAGGACGAATTAATTTCAAATCTTGTAGGGGATCTTTCAAAATGTGATAAGAGAATTCAAGAGAAAATGATTGCTCTTGCAGAAGAGGCGGATGAGGAATATGGCCGTCGTTTAAGAGAAGGATTGGCTAATGCCCCAATGCAGGAAGATGCAGGTCAAACACCACTTGGTAACAAGGATGGAGGCAAGGCCGTTGAAGATGCTGTAGAAAAGGGACATGAAGCAAAACCGTATTAATTTTTAAAATGAATAGAAATGAGAAGAGCCGGCAAATTAAAAGTCGGCCTCTTTTCGTTGGTAAAACAATTAATCTTGTATTTGGCGAGTTTTATCCCAGCCTTAACGGGCAGTAA
>NZ_BCVG01000105.1 GCF_001591625.1 Metabacillus fastidiosus NBRC 101226 | reverse complement strand
TAAAATTTTGAAGTAGGAGTCTTACTGCCCGTTAAGGCTGGGATAAACTAAAGCCGAAATCTCCTCCTCTTTTTCAGCTCAAACAAGTTCAGCAACTTTTATTTTCTCTGTTTATAAAAATACATAAAATTTTATTTAAAATTTTTCTTATCTTGACATATTAAATAAGAACTTTATAATATTAAAGACTAGGAAAGAAACCCTAGCTATCTTGTATTTTTCTAGTTTCCATATCTATTATTAGAACTTCTTTCCCATGGATATGAACTTCTAATAATTTTGGTGTCTCACACTTCTTTTTAATTTTAAAGAGTGCTGAGCTTTTTTTGTAAAACATCTTACATTTATGATAACTACAGTAAATAATCTCATTAATATTATTGAATATTTTGTACAACTTTACTTAGGTACCATAAAATTCCCTTTTTAATAGGAGGCTACTTATGGATAACCAATTGCAAAAATTAAAAGAACGAATGTCAGATAAAGAATGGGAAAAATTAATTTGGCTCGCTTTAAGTACTGGTATGACTATAGAAGAGATAAAAAATTTTTTTCATCAACCATCCCGACCTTAATAAGGTCTTTTTTTATTGAGGAAATTCTTTTACTCAAGAATTAATCTGTTTCTTTAGATTTCATTGTTTATAGTAACTATGGCTGTATTTATTGGTTTGATCACATATGAATCAATGAGATACTTAATTATATGAGCCCAATCGAGTACACAATGAAACACCTTAAAGAATCTGTCTAGGTTAGTGCGACATATCATCTTTAGACAACACTCCTTTTTCACCTTTATAGATGGAGGCTAACAACAAAAATCAAGACCTTATCAATATTGAAGAAAAATATAAAAAACAGATGATTGATCAGATAAAATCCATTCAACCATCTGTCTATTGATATTTTATATTTCCTGAAATCTAATTTTTTATTGTTAATAGCTTTCTTTTAATTGTTTAAATGATATATATATTGATAATAAACCATTCAATGCTAAGAGAATAATTATTATTATCGTCATTAATTCAATATCTGGATTAAATACTTTTATCGTATGCCATGGAGATACCACATAATAAATTAACAGTGGGATAACAACAATGGATAACAATACAAAAATAATCCCAGAGATACGCCATACTAGTCTTTTATGAATTCTTCCCGCTTTAACCTTTACTAGTTGATAAATAAACAGTACAAAAAGGAGGCATATAACAGCTATTGTAACGAGTTGAACAATAGGATGATATGGAGGTACATCAACTGATTCTTCACCATTTAATATATTTATAATTCCTTGTTTAAGGTATATAAGTTGGTATTCTTCGAAAGTATGATTTTTATTCGTAAGAATCACACCGCCCCACCCAGTTTCAGGTATGAAAAATACTTCAGAATGTGAATCAGGGGTTGAACCCGAATGCCATATCATTCTATCTTTAGAATCTGGATTTGTGATTCTTAAACCAAGACCATAATAGCGATTTTCACCTGTCTTCACTAGAGGAGATATGTAAAGATTCATGCTTTTTCCAGTTAAAAAATTGTTTTTCTCTTGCTGACTGAGGAATTTTATGTATTGAACCATATCTTTTGCGCTTGCAGTTATATATCCATATGGTGCTCCTCCATTATCGTATGTTACTGAACTTTTTAACGGAAATCCTAACCATGACTGGTAACCAGATAAATATCCTTTTTTATAAGCTGAATCATTATCAGCTGCTGCAGTCTTCATACCTAATGGTAAAAACACCTCCTGTTCCATGTACTTAGAATATGTTTGATTGGTAACCTCTTCAATGAGGGCACCAAGGATTAGAAAATTAGCATTAGAATATTGATGTTTTTCTCCGGGAAGAGCTGTAAGCTCAATGTTCGATAGTTTTTTCACATTATTCTTTATAGCATTAAAGTCTTTAGATTCCCTATCTGATATTAATAAACCCGAATATGTACTTATTCCACTTGTATGGGTAAGTAACTGTTTAATTGTAATTTGAGTCGCTGCTCGTTTATCTTTAAGCGTAAACCATGGAATATACTTTTGGACTGGGTCCTCTATATGAACAGTATCTTCTTCCATTAATTTCATTATGGCTAAGCCAGTTAATGATTTACTTATCGACCCTACAGTAAAAGGCGTTTCAATAGTTACTTTTTCTTCAGATTCTCCTGTTATCCCCCATGCTTTCGCATAAAAAAGCTCATTATGATGAGTAATAGCAACAGAAGATCCAGGAATTCGATGTTCTTTTAAAAAAGTCTCCACATAGTTGTCTATAAGAATCTTGGTGTTTTGTTCCGCTGAGGTGTGGGGGGCTAACAATGAAGTAAATAATACACATAGTAATACGAATTTAGCTGTTAATACTAATCTTTTCATATTCACCATCTTACTGTACTTCTTCTTGTGAAAAATACAATCAACATGGAAATAATGATGGAAGCAATTATACTAATACTCATTAACAATGCATTCCACCACGAATTATCAGAAATTTGATAAAAAATATTATAATCAAAGTTCTCATTGTAATTTAGCGGGTTAAATGATTCCGTTAAAAACATAGATAAAATTAATTGAGAACAAAGATAGGTAGCAATTAAAGTACAGACTCCTACGACAAATAAAATCCCTGTTTTGCTTTTAGATATTTGTCCTTCTTTTATTTTAGAATATAGATCTATCCCGTTAATTTCCAAGAAGTCTTTGACAAATATCGTTTTATCGCCTAATTCATTTATACTGTCCCCGCCATGTTCACGGGATTCTTGAATATGTTCTAAAATCTGCTGCTTAATATTCTTTCTATCTTTGACACTTATTTGATACTGTTTTAATTCTTTAAGAACATCATTTAAAAAAATTTTTTCTTCCATACTCAATTTAATATTCATTCCACATGATCTCCTTTCAAATCAATTTGCAGCAGGGATTTTATATCCTGTTGTAACTCTAACCATTCCTCAATCTTTTTTTGAAGATACAATTCTCCTTTTTCATTGATTTCATAATAAACTCTCACCTTACCATTCCCTGAAATTTCCTGATAAGTATGAACCCATTCTTGATCTTTAAGTTTAGTCAAAATTGGATAAATACTCCCTACTCCTTTCAGCTTTAAATTGTACTTTTCCAGTTCCTTCATAATTTCATAACCATAGCTTTTTCCTCTCGATAAAATAGATAACACGCACATTTCTAAATGACCTTTAATTAAACTTGTTCTATCCATAGTATAAATTTAACAAAATTATATACTTCTTTCAAGTATATATATTACATAAATATATTTTCAAAAATAGAATATGCCCTAACGAAGCATTTATTTTCACAATATATGATAAAATTTCTTTATAAAGGAGGGATAGAATATTGAATGATACAGAGTGGATCACACAGCTTTTACAAACTGAAAATAGCGAAATTATTGGAATGGAAATAAGTCGTATTGACAACCCAGTACTTCTGCATAACATTGCATTAAATTACAATTGGGATGATGGTTTTAAATTACTTAACTTGATAATCAACAACGGAAACTGTGAACTTGGGACTGCGTTAATGCTGTTCTACAATGCTGATGGTTACTTGCTTTTAAATGAAAATAGTAAAAATAATATAACTGGACAAAAAGAATGGCTTGCTTTCATCAATACGCTCTTTAATAAATTATTAAATGATAAATTTTGTTCTAAAAAAGTTTCTTATCAGCCAGGATTAAGCAAGGTACAGAAATACAAATTGAAAAAGGCCAACCCTAACATACCTGAAATGTTTTTTGAAGGAGTAAAGGCTAAAAATTAAGTTATTTCTGTTATTAATTTAATACAAATAAAAAGCACTCATCATAGAGTACTCTGCAGCGTTGGTATAAAGCTATTCACAAACATATAATACATGACTCCTAGGAACACTAATCCTGCGAATAACTTTGCTAATTGTTTTGGAAACTTAATTAATTGAAGAATCAGGAATACAATGAGATAGGAAATCCCAGCTATTGCTACTAAACTTAATATTGGCCATACTAGATTACCAAAGCCTTTTTCTACTTGAGACGTAATAACTGACCCAACATCTTCCATAAAGCACCTCCAATATTTGTATCGAATATGTATGGAATTTATTAACTAAAAAGATCTCTTAGCTTGATACTTAAATAATTCATCTTGGATTTTTTATAGATTTTCAACTGCATCATTAAATCTATCGTACAGGTAACTATATAAATTATTATATTGTTTTTTCCCTATACCAGTTGATTGATCCCAATCGACTATAGGACATTCATTATTATTCATTTGTGCAGTATCCAAACAATATACATATTCATCCACATTTTCAATAACTACTAAATTTCCAGGTAGCCCATATTCCCTTAAACTCCTTGTAATATCAACAACTTGTAACGACTTATCTAGTCCAACACCTTGTATCAATACTCCACCTATCCCACCATAACCATAATGACTCAGAAACCATTTATAACTTTCTGGTAATTTAACGTTTAGTTCTTTCTCTATCTCTTGAACAAGTTCCTCTGTAATCCCTCCAGTAAAAAAGAATTCCTCCTCTTAACTCATAATTAGTTTTTGTCCATCCTGTTTATCCATTCAATAACCTCCTAATTAAAATAAAAGTATAGTCTTGAAAACTAATCTATCATTGTATTTCCTTAAACATTCAATTTCTCTACTCCGATGAACTTTAGCTATTTTTTCTAAAACTACAATTTTTTTGTTTTTTTATTGTAAATAATGGGTATATCTATTTTATATACTTCTAATAATCCAATAAAGTAAAACAAAGGAATGATGATTTAAAAAGCCAATCTCTCACTATTGCAAGTTATAAATAAGGAGGTATTTCACATGAAAAGTATTAGTTACATAAATTCATCATTACAAGAAGATCAACTATTATTAGATATACAATCATTAAAAGATCAACTAATTGAAATGGCTCTACTCATAGGGTTAAATCACCCTAAGACAGTTTTTCTAAGCCAAAAGCTAGATCAATTAATAGTGAAATATCAAAAATGGAACTTTCCAAAATAAATTCTTTTAACCTCATCAGATTTCCTTATTTATTAAATGCAACACCTCAATTGTTAAGTTAATTTATATTTATAAAAATAAAAACTAAAATTACTATTCTTTTTAACTATCTTTCATAATAAATTATTATATACCGCAGAATTTGCTTTTTAATAGGAGGCTGCTTATGGACAACCAATTACAAAAGTTAAAAGAGTTAATGTCAGACAAAGAATGGGAAGAATTAATTTTGATTGCTTTAGGTACTAGTATGTCTGTAGAAGAAATAAAAAATTTTTTTCATCAACCATCCCGACCTTAAAAAGGTCTTTTTTCATCAAACATTTTGCTTATTTTTTAACCTTAAATTAGAATTTCATTATGCCTCATCAAACTTGTGTCAAGATAATTTTCATTGTAAATCTGCATTTTCCTGATGTTGCCCCAGAAAGAGAAAAAGCCCCTCAAAGTAAAAGAAATTTCCTCTAGAGTTTTAAATCCACACAGAAACTATGTACTCCATCAATAAAAAAGAAGCCCCTGCTTATATTCAGGACTTCAGATTATAAAGATTTAATAATTTGTTTTTAATCATCATAATATTCAAATCTGGTGTTGTTTACTCCACAGTTATCACAAATATAAAGTTGGATAATATAATCCTCTTCAAAAACTTCTTCTTCGATATAAATGTTTGTTGAGTGACAACCATAACATTCTTTGCTCATATTAAACTCTCCTTATTTCTAGTGGTTCTATCTATTATTCCAACAATAAGCTAAAAATAAACAACAAGCTGTGATACTGTAAAAAGATAAAACGGATTAATCTGTTTATCTTTTTTATTTCCTGCCCTTTTAGTTTCAAGGAAATATTTTTGTTTATTCACCTATATTTAAGGTAATAATTAGTTAAACACAGTCTTCCATACTATGAAAGGAGTAACATTTTGAAAATTTTATTAGTTACGTCTAGTATTATTTTTCCAATTGTTATGTTTTTTCTACAGAGTCGCATAAAGTTATTCCGAATAATTTTTAATATTATTGCTGTTATATCAGCCCTTATTTTTGGAAATATTGCAGCGACATCTATTTATCAAATCCTAATTGACAATACTGTATTTATGACTGCAATTCATAGTGTTTTTCTTAATCCTTATTTCCTAATAACTGGCGCTTATCTTGGATTATTCCTCCTTTACAGATTAATAATTCTTACATTGGATGAAAGTTAATATATTCACCTACTTTCTTCCTCCCTTCGTTATGGCAAAATTTATGTCAATTACAAAACACTTTGCTCCATTTGTAGAGAAATTGTAAAGAATAAATATTTAAAATATATTTAATTGGGTGCGGAAACACTCCAACCTTTGTATTTTAGTAGAAGGAATCCTTAAGAGGCTGTTTACGTTGTGCTCTTAAGGATTTTTTCTTTTAGTAAATTTCTTGTTTATTTCGCTTCCCTGCCTCAATGACCATGACTTTTCATAATATCAACAGATTCACTTACGTTAATTAACTCACTGTTTATTAGGTCCAATTAATTCTCATTTGTGAAATTATGTCGATTTCTTTTTTCTCGAACTAGGCATTATTACATATTTTATATTTGTATTAATTTGATAAAATAAAACTACCATTATCTTATTATTCACATCAATTTACTTATAAATTACTATTATCAACTAAGGGGTGAATCCCATAAAGCCTGAAGTAAAAGTATTAGATAAAGAATGGGAAGAACTAATCCTTCTCGCCTTAAATACTGGTATAACAGTAGAAGAGATAAAAGAATTCTTTGCCCAGCCCTCTCGACCTAAATAGGTCTTTTTTATTTTATTCCATGTTTTTCTCACTTAGATTAATAACTGAAACGGCTTAACACTTAGATGTTTCGTTATTTCATTTAGTGACAGTAAACTCACTGATATGTTCTTGAAGCTCATTTGTAAACTAAAAGGCTAATATGGGAAGCAAACTGATAAGCTCCTCTCATAATTTTCTTTTAAATACACAGATGAAATCGCTATACACATAGGTTGCTAGATTGTTGTCTACTCATAAAACAAGATTATTCGATAATTAACGATTATTTTCGTAATATTACGACAAAAAAATCTTTTATCCCCCCTCATAAAAACTATTCATATAGCGAAAATTTATATGGTGTTTATTTACGTAACATTTATACAAATAATAAACAGCATTTAATCAATCTAATAGACGAAGCAGAAGATGCAGTAACATGGGGGAATAGTGAAATGGCACTAGAAATGACACAGAAAGAGTACAAAGAAATTTTACAAGATTTAAAGAAAAGGGATGCAAAATCTAAAATTGTAAAGATTTTAAAGGTAACAACAAAATTAGTGAAAGGCAAGCTTCGAAAAGTTGTCATAGTTATCGTTATCCTTGCCAATGGACTTTTCGCAAACCAAGCATTTGCATGTAATGAATATACAGTGCAAGCCGGCGATAGCTGGAGCAAATTGTCCACTCGTACAGGCTTTACAATTGAGTATTTGAAAGAGATTAATGGAAAAGAGACTAATATTTTAAAAACAGGAGAAACGATTGCTTTGCCGGATATGGAAGAATACCTTGCTGATTCGGCACACAATAAAACAATAAATACAAATGTTTTAGTTAAAAAACCGGTGATATCTAAAGAGACAAGCAAACAAAACACAGCGACAACTGGAAATCATAATAAAGCGGTGGAAACGAAGCAAGTGGTGTATGTCGTACAAAAAGGTGATAACTTGTGGAAAATCGCAAGGAACTACCAGACAACCATTGAAAAGATCATAAAAGATAATGGACTCTCTTCAACTGCGTTAAAAATTGGACAAACGATCACCATTCACCAGCAAAAAGAAACAGAAGAACCGGCGACAGGCAATAAACCTGACAAAGAGCAGCATCCAGAGGAAAATCAGCCTGCTTCTACTAAACATACATATATCATTAAAAGCGGCGACAACCTGTGGAAAATTGCGAGAAATTATAAAACAACCGTTGAAAAGATCATGAAAGATAATGGGCTCTCTTCAACCTCGTTAAAAATTGGACAAACGATCACCATTCATCAGCAAAAAGAAACAGAAAAGCCGGTTACAGGCAATAAACCAGCTAAAGAACAGAACACAGAAGAAAATCAGCCTGCTTCTAGCAAACATACATATATCGTCAAAAGCGGCGACAATCTATGGAAAATCGCAAGAAATTATAAGACAACTGTTGAAATGATTATGAAAGATAATCAGTTAACATCAACGAAACTTAAAATCAATCAAAAACTTGTAATTAAGTATGAAAAAACAAAACAGGTACAGTAAAAAGCACTTATAATAAAATTATATATAATAGTAGAAAATATTCTATAACACATAGTGCAGGCAACTGCATGCCTTATGAAAAACAACTTCCTTTTAAATTGTGTATTTACCTATAAAAAACTGGACCCCAATTGTTAGTTGTGTCTAACAATTGGGGTCCAACTCATTTAGGATGCTCTCAATATTGTTATGAAATTTTGAAACTAGTGTTTAGGATTTGGACCATATTTATTACTATTTGACTCACTATCTAGACATGTAAATATTAGAAAAACAATAGCCCCAATTATAGGAATAAGATTAATCAAGAACCACCAGCCACTTCTTCCAGTGTCATGTAACCTGCGAACTGCAACAGCTAAGGACGGCAATAAAATAGCTAAAGCATAAAGAAAATTTAATAAAGAAAAGAAAAACGTATCTGTTGCTCTCTCTGCTGTTATAAGTATAATCGAAATAATAGCATTAATCAGATAAAACATCCAATATTCCTTGCGTCTTGCCCTCCCTTCAAATGTTACGTAGTTCTTTAAAACTCTTAAATACCAATGCATTGATGATTCCTCCAAATAAGTTAATAATTGTTATTTAATAATAAATTTACCAACAACTTTTTTATTATAGCACATAACTATCTAGTCAAAATTACCTGTTTTCAACTTATTCATCCGCTCCTTCAGCTCTTGCTTCCTTATCTATTACAGTAGAAGCGTATCTCTTTCCACAGTGATTGCAATGAAAGTAAGTTTCAACAACATGATATATATGTTTGTGTTCTCTAGGAATAATATAAAAAGCTTTACCTCATTCATCGCAGTTTGTTTATATATTAAATATCTCCTTTCTCAAAATAAAAAGCACCCATTAGGATGCTATTGATTTAAAATTTATATTGATAATAATTCAATTATAAAAAATAGTAAGCCAGTGATTATAGGTTTGCAGATTTAATTAATAAAAAGTTTCTTGACAGGAAGTTCTTACTTCTTTATTTGTAAGCACCTGTAAAGCGTACCTTACATCTCTTGCAAAATGGATCGGATTTTCAATTTTCTCAAAATGGATATACATTAACCTTGGATCATCAAATAACCAATGATTATGAAAAGCTGTTACAATAATATCGTGTTCGCGCAGTCTGCTTATAAAAGGGTTTAATTCTTCTTGAAGAATAACAGTTTCCCCGCTGCAAAGAGCTCTGCCATCTTGACTTAAGGATTCAAAAACAAACATCTGTGGGATAAGTAGAAACGATCTTCCCGGTCTACCCAAAACACGCGGCTTAATATTTGTTCTCGATTTCATAACTGTACAAGCTCCGTTTTCAAATGTATGCATTCCACCTAGAATTCGGCTAAATTCATCACATAATTCCTCTGCTTGCGGATTTACACGCGTCCTCCCAAAAAATTGAAGAGCTCCTACATCTCTAGTTGTAAGCACACCCAGTGCATCCCTTACTTTTCGAGCAAATGATAACGGCTCATCAATCGACTCAAAATGGATATACATAAGGCGTGGTTCATCAAATAGCCAATGATTGTGCAGGGCCGTTACAATAATTTCATTTTCCCTTAAACGGGAAATAAAAGGGTTAATTTCTTCTTGAAGAATGACAGTTTCTCCTAAACATAAAGCTCTGCCTTCATCGTCTAAATCCTCAAATGAAAAGGCCTGTGGTACAAACATAAAAGATTCTGCTCTGCGTCCTAGAACAACTGGATGGATGTTGGTCCGAGATCGAGTAGCAGTACAAACCCCATTAATTATTGATGGAGTTGAATTTAAAATTTTTGCAAACTCTTCACAAAGTTCATCTTTATAATGGTTCTCCTTGTAACTCACTAAAATCTTCCTCTCCAATGATATTTTCACTACATAGTATTAATAAATACCTATTTGGAAAGGGCATATATCACGCTTTAAGGAGTTTTATATATTTTTAACATTTTTTATTTATCTACCACCTTGTACTATTTGCTTTCTCTTTTAGATTATCCGTTCCATTCAATTACCCAGGAGGCTGCTAGGATTGTGGAAACGGCAGGCCATTGTTTCTCACCATACCTTGATCGGACTTTCACCAATTGTTATAAAGAATTTCAATTATTCATTAACTCTCCTATCATTTTGTTTCGTAAAATCTGTGTACTAAGATTTAACATAGAAAAACACTTTACCTTTTTATCATTGATTTCATTACATTTATGTTAAATAAAGTTAATACTCATATTAATATCATCGGAAACATTGTACAATGTGACTTAGGTACCATAATTCTCTTTACCAGGAGGCTGCTTATGGACATTCAATTACAAAAGTTGAAAGAACTAATGTCAGACAAAGAATGGGAAGAGTTGATTTTACTTGCTTTAGGTACTGGTATGACTGTAGAAGAAATAAAAGAGTTTTTTCATCAACCCTGCCGACCTTAAACAGGTCTTTTTTTTATGAAACATTTTGTTTCATATCTTCTAATCTCTTATTCTTGTCTTTTTTTGAAAACTATTGTCGAAACTATACTTTTTTAAAAATTATTGACTATAATACAACTTATTACCTTTGATTAAAGATACTCAACTCCTAAATAATGAGGTTCAGTTATGAAAATACAAAATATGACGCTTAACGAATTAGAAAATGATATTCAATCACTACGTTCTAGGATGATTACTACAGGTATGCAAAAAGGACTTAATCATCCTGATTCAATAAAATATAGTCAACAATTAGACGTTTTGTTAAATAAATATCAACGTTTAAAGTCATATAAAAATCAATTATAAAACTCGCTGCTTCCTTCCATAGCAATGATCTCTCCTGTATTAACACATAACCGAGTTTTGCATTTTAAATTGTACTCCGGACTTTTTTTGACCATTTCGTAATTTTTAATATTATTATTGTGAAAAAACCCGGATTACCCGGGTCTAAGACGTTATTATCCTTATTTATTGTCCAGTTTCATCTGTTTGCTGTTGCTTAATAGATACATGTTGAGGACGTCTCGGATAATTAGCCTTATCCGAATCAAGACCTGTGAGGTCACCTCTTTGATCCAAATTCCCATATTCAACCTGAGTTCTCAATTCTTCTTGGTTTTCTCTTGGCACGATTTCCACCTCCTTTTTTATCATTTTAGCCGAGAAGACTCCGACCTCAATTTTGTGCAGGACGTAGCGAAACAGTTGTTCTTATGGCATCATTTTGTTGTATAGACTGCTCTTTGAAAACTGAAGATATAAGGTTCTAGAAGGAAAAACGTCTGCCAGGTAAAATCTTCAACGTTCTTTCGCCCCACGCATACCGAAATTGCTAATTAGCTAAAATAGGATGCGTGGTGAGTCAACGTACAAAATAGCATCACCGCAGGAAGCTAAAAAGACATTTGTACTGCTGAACCGTCGGCGCGGCGGAGGTAGCCTGCTAAAATAACCGAAGGATACTTTGGTGTTCTCAGGAATTTCCCACTTCTAAATGAAGTAAAAGTGGGAGTAGTTCAAAGGATGGATAGAGATTCATACGAAATATCAGATAATTTTCAGTTAATGAACCCCAATTTTACAATTGAAAACACAAATATTTATTCATTATCCGTCCAATTCCTCAATACCTGCTCATATGTTAAGGATTCTTCAATAAAGAAATTACATCATCCTCTTAACACCTTCCCTATCTAATATGTCCAATAAAATAACAAAAAACAAAGGAGAATAAATCTTGCTATATCAAGCTTTTATTAACGTGTCTAATGGGACTCCTATAATGAGTAATAGAATGAAATAGACTAAAATTTTAGAAATGAAATTTCCTAATGATACACTCTCTTTCCCTATAGTTGGTATGCAGCATTACAACAATTTTATTTCTTTATATTCATCACAAAAACATTAAATGATATTCCAGACAATTCTAATTTAAAGTGAAGTTTGATTAAAATTCCAGACAAAGATTAATTTTAATAGCGAGTTAAAAGAGGTTTTATAAAGATTTAGAGGTGTAGTATCTATAAGTATTTACAAATGCATCATAAATATTAAAAGTAGACTTATCTGTTTTAGGAGTTAGTTTTATCACCTTTTTATTACTTAATAACATAAAATCTCCTCCTTAAAAATTTTCTAAGTTTATTTATAATACGATACGAATCGTATTATAAATAATATAATCCTTTATTGTTCTTTTTTCAACATAAATATTAGAAATAAACCCACTTCTATCTAAAAAATAATATAGATACCTTAATTACAGCTTTAATTTAATAAAAAATCCCTAGACAAATGATCTAAGGTAAACATTTTCTATCTTTTGGTTCCTTATTGATTCTCTGGCTTTTTAAGATAAAGTGAAACTTCCATCAGTGGGGGTCTTTTCTCCTCCCCCACTGATGGTTAGTTG
>NZ_BCVG01000104.1 GCF_001591625.1 Metabacillus fastidiosus NBRC 101226 | reverse complement strand
AGGCACCAAGAAACTTTGTAGAAGAAAATATTGTTTTAATCTGGGAAGAGGTTCTAGGGACTAAACCTATAGGTATTTCTGATAATTTCTTCGAAATAGGAGGGAATTCACTTAAATTAATGAGCGCTTTAACCTCTATAAACAAAAATCTTAATACTAATTTAAGTATTCAAAACTTTTTTGAAAATCCGAATATCAAACAATTAGCTATTTTAATCTTATCTAATAACACTCAGCCTCAAAGCAATCTTTACGATTATGTTGAGGAAGAAGTGTAACATTAAAAAATCACTCTCAATTCTGTACGGATGATTGATTTATGGTGATTAAGAGAAAAGTTATAAAAATATTTTTTGAAAATTACTTTATATTAAAACAGATTATAAAAATAAGCTTATCCCTGGAATACTGGGCAATCTCAAATCTTAATCGACAGGTTGTCCAGTTAACCAGGTGTGAAGGGTGAATTAAATCTTCACTCAGATATTAGGCACTGGGTACCATGAAAGGATTGATTTTTAATATGGACATTATCGGCTTTATAAATGAGTTGAAAAAGTCAAATATTTTCTTATACCATGATCAGGGGAAAATAAAAATCATTGGGCCCCGAGAGTTAATAACCACGGAAGTCAAACAAAAAATAAAATTGCATAAGGAAAAAATAATTACTGCATTAAAAAATGTAGAGATAAATAGAGAGAATGAAATCACAAAAGCTGAATCAACAAAAAATAACTGTTATCCTCTATCACTGTCCCAAAAAAGAATGTTTATCTTAAACGAACTGGAAACAGAAGGTACGACATATAATATTCCATTTGTTATGAAGTTAAAGGGGTATTTTCATTTGAATGTCTTTGAGAATGCCTTCAAAATTTTGATTAATAGACATGAAGGTTTAAGAACAGCCTTTGTAACTCTTAATGGAGAGCCTGTACAAAAGATAGAAAAAGAAGTGAAATTTAACATAGAATATGGCGATTTAGACGGAGGGAATTTACTAGAAAGAATCACAGAATTCATAAGACCATTTAATTTAGCAAAAGCTCCCCTTCTAAGAGTAGAAATCCTAAAAGTTAATAATGAAGAACATTTCATGATGTTTGATATGCATCATATTATTTCAGACGGAATGTCGATGGGCATATTAATGAAAGAATTTTGTGATATATGTAATGGAATTGAATTAACATCTTTAGATATACAGTATAAAGACTACTCAGAATGGCAAAAAAAGTTCTATGAGGAAAATAACATAAAGAAACAAGAAGAATACTGGCTTAGAGTATTTGAAGATGAGATTCCTGTTCTTAATATGCCGACAGACTTTCAAAGACCGCAAATACAAAGCAATGAAGGAGATAGTTTAGGCTTTGAGATAGACGTTGAATTAATGGATAAACTTAAGATTATTGCAAGAGAAAATGGAGTGACTATGTATATGCTTCTTTTAGCTGCATATACAACGCTGCTTTCAAAATATACTGGACAAGAAGATATTATAGTTGGGTCTCCGATTGCCGGAAGGTCACGTCATGAGTTTAAAAAAATTATTGGAATGTTTATTAATACTCTAGTGATGAGAAATTATCCTAAAGCTGATAGCAGATTCATTGATTACTTGAAAAAGGTTAAAGAAAATACATTGAATGCCTATGATAATCAGGATTATCAATTTGATTCTCTAGTTGAAAAATTAGACTTAACAAATGATATGAGCAGGAATGCATTGTTTGACACAATGTTTGATATACAAAGGAAGGATAACTTCTCATTTAATGTAAATGGAATTACGTCTGAAATTTGTGACATCAATCTAAATATAGCTAAGTTTGATCTAAGTCTTACAGCCATAGAATGTTCAGATCATTTAATATTCGATATACAATATTGTACAAGATTGTTTAAAAAAGAAACTATAGAAAGACTTGCTGGTCATTTTGTTAATATTCTGAATGTAATTGTTGAAAATCCAAAACAAAAATTAAACGAGATCGATATTCTCTCAGAAGAAGAAAGAAAAACTATATTACATAAGTTCAATGATACCCAAGTAGAATTACCAGAAATTTGTAATATAAACAGTTTATTTGAAAAACAGGTTGAGAAAACACCTAATCATATAGCATTAATATTTGAAGAAAAACAAATAACATATATGGAACTGAATGAAGAGGCAAACCAATTGGCAAGGATGCTTCGGACCAAAGGAGTAAAACAAGATACAATTGTAGGAATCATGGTTGAAAAATCTATGGAAATGGTAGTCGGAATATTGGCAATTTTAAAAGCTGGTGGAGCTTATCTTCCAATAGATCCGGAGTATCCAGAAGATAGGATACAATACATTCTCAAAGATAGCGGAGCAAAATTAATCCTAAGTCAAGAGCACTTAAAATTCAAGATTGGACCAATAGAAAGTATTTTATTTGAAGATGAAAATATCAAATCTCAATGTAAGCACAATTTAGATAATTTAAATGATACATCAGATTTGGCTTACCTAATTTATACGTCAGGTTCTACTGGAAAGCCAAAAGGAGTTATGACTACTCATCAAAATGTAATAAATTATATTCATGCATTTTCAAAAGTAATACCTTTAGATGAAGAAGATTCGATTTTACAGGTAGTTTCATTTTCATTTGATGCGTTCACTGAAGAAATTTTCCCAATTCTAGTTAACTCAGGAAAGTTGGTTGTTAGTAGAAAACTTGGAGATTTGAATATTGATGAGCTAGTTAAAAAAATTGATTTACACAATATAACATTAGTTAGCTGCTCACCGCTGTTGCTAAATGAAATTGATAAAAATGAAAATTTGATTCTGAAAAAAAACATGAAATTTATTAGTGGCGGTGACGTTTTAAAGTACGAATATATTAAAAATATTATTGAGGTTGCGGATGTTTATAACTCATATGGACCAACCGAAACAACAGTTTGTGCCACATATTATAAAGTCAGTGCAGACGATTATTTAAAAACAAGTATACCAATTGGTAAACCACTGAGTAATTACAAAGTGTATGTTTTAGATGAATATTCACAAATGCTGCCAGTAGGAGTAGCTGGTGAGTTATATATAGGTGGGAAAGGTTTAGCACGAGGCTATCAGAATAATAAAGAGCTAACTGATGAAAAATTTGTAATCAATAAATGGAGTCCAAGCGAAAAATTATATCGTACAGGCGATTTAGCTAGATGGCTTCCAGATGGAAATCTTGAATTTCTGGGCAGAATGGACAATCAAGTTAAAATTCGCGGTTTTAGAATTGAACTGGATGAAATAGAACACCATTTATTAAAGCAAACACATATTAAAGAATCAAAAGTAGTTTTGAAAGAAGGCAGAAATGATAGCAAATACCTCTGTGCTTACTTAACGTTGAATGAGTGCAATGAGAGTACCAACATAGATAAAAATAAACTAAGAGAATCACTTGTAAAAGAGTTTCCAGATTATATGGTCCCATCTCATTTCGTACAACTTAATAAAATGCCTCTTACTATAAATGGAAAGATTGATATTAAGGCTCTACCTGAACCGGATTTAAGAAAGGTAATAGAAGAAACATTTGAAGCGCCCCAAAATGAAGTAGAAGAAAAGATCTCCTTAATATGGAAGGATATTCTGTGCATTGACAAAATTGGTGTAAACTATAATTTCTTTGAAGCTGGCGGTGATTCTTTAAAGGCTTTCTCTTTAGCTTCTAAAATATATAAAGAATTAAATATTGAAGTGCCGTTAAAGCAAATTTTTAATTCACCCACTATAAAAGGAATGAGCGAGTGGATTAAAGGACAAGAAAAAAGTATTTACTCCACAATTAAACAATCTCAGATGAAGGAATTTTATAACCTATCTTCGGCTCAAAAAAGGCTATACATTCTAAATGAAATAGAAGGTTGCGGAATTACTTATAATCTTCCTTTTGTTATGAAAATAAATGGCCCGTTTAATTTGAAAGTTTTTGAGAATGCCTTCAAAATTTTGATTGAGAGACATGAAGGGTTAAGAACAGTCTTTGTGACACTAAACGGAAAACCTGTACAAAAGATAGTAAAAGAAGTGGAATTCAAAATAGATTATGGTGATTTAGGTGAAGAGAATTTATCAGAAAGAATAGCACAATTCATAAAGCCTTTTAATTTAGAAAAGGCGCCCCTACTAAGAGTAGAGATTTTAAAAGTTAATAATGAAGAACATATGATGATGTTTGATATACATCATATCATTTCAGATGGAGTATCATTAGGGATTTTAATGAAAGAATTCGCGGATATTTGTGATGGAAAACCTTTAAACCCTTTAAATATTCAGTATAAAGATTATTCTGAATGGCAAAAGGAATTCTATAAGGTAGGAAGTATCAAAAAACAGGAAGAGTACTGGCTTAAGGTATTTGAAGATGAAGTTCCGGTCCTTAATATGCCTACTGATTTTCCAAGACCGCAAATACAAAGTAATGAGGGAGATAGGTTAGGTTTTGAGATAGACCACGAATTATCAAACAAACTTAAGGTTTTGGCAAGAGAAAATGGTGTGACGATGTATATGCTTTTATTAGGGGCTTATACAACGCTGCTTTCAAAATACTCTGGACAAGAGGATGTTATCGTTGGAACACCAATTGCAGGGAGACATCATGAAGATCTGAAGAACGTTATCGGAATGTTTGTAAATACTCTAGCGATGAGGAACTATCCTAAACACGAGATTAGTTTTGTCGATTATTTGAAGAAAGTAAAAGAAAATACATTAAATGCTTACGAGAATTGTGATTTTCAATTTGATGAGCTGGTTGAAAAATTAGCCTTAAAAAGAGATATCAGCAGAAATGCCTTGTTTGATACGATGTTTTCTGTTCAAAGCTTAGATGAGCTCGAATTTGATATAAAAGGCTTAAAGCTTGAACCATATAACATCGATTTCGATATAGCAAAATTTGACTTGAGTCTTTCAGCAATAGAATTTTTTGATCATATAAAATTCGATTTAGAATATTGTACGAAATTATTTAAAAAGGAAACAATCGAAAGACTTGCCGGTCATTTCATAAATATATTAAAGGGAATCGTTATTAACCCAGAACAAAAGTTAAGCGAAATAAATATACTTTCAGAAGAAGAAAGAAAAACACTTTTGAACACATTTAACGATACTGAGACTCAATATTCATTGGCCACTCTGCATGAACTCTTTGAAAAACAAGTTCAAGAAACACCTTATAACATAGCTGTTGTATTTGAAGAAAAGGAATTAAGCTATGCAGAATTAAACGAAAAAGCAAATAAATTAGCGAGAACATTAAGAGAAAAAGGAATAAAACAAGGCAGTATAGCTGGAATAATGGTCGACAGGTCAATAGAAATGGTGGTCGGAATAATCGCCATTTTAAAAGCTGGGGGAGCATACCTCCCAATAGATCCTGATTATCCCACAGAAAGAATAAAATTCATGCTCAAAGACAGCATGGCAGATATCATTCTTACACAGGATCATTTCATTAAAAGAATGAATTTTCACGAAGAGGTAGTAAATATAGATGAATTAAATATGTATCATGTAAATGGAAGTAACCTGAAGAATATTAGTTCTCCCTCTGATTTAGCTTATGTCATATATACATCCGGAACGACCGGTACTCCTAAAGGTGTTATGGTAGAGCATAAAAATATCATTAATGCTCATTATGCCTGGAGAGAGCATTATGAATTGAAGGAATATAATGTAAGGCTTCTCCAAATAGCAAGCATGTCTTTTGATGTATTTGCAGGAGACTTATGTAGAAGCTTATTAAACGGGGGCACAATGTATATTGTGTCAAGTCATATTAAGCTGGAAATGGATTTATTATATGAGGAAATAAAAAAATATAAAATTAATACTTTTGAGTCAACACCAAGTCTTATCATTCCTTTCATGAATTATATCCATGATAAAAATCTAGAAATTAATAGCATGAGATTGCTGATTTTAGGATCTGATAGCTGTCCAATAAATGAATATAAAAAATTGCTTAAATTATACGGAAGCAGTATGAGAATTATTAATAGTTACGGAGTTACAGAGGCTACTGTAGATTCCAGTTACTATGAAGAAGACTATGGTCGGCTGCCTCAAATTACGAATACACCCATAGGGAAACCGCTAAATAATACAAAGTTTTATGTTTTAAGCTCTTCTTTAACTCCTCAGCCAATAGGAGTGTATGGAGAATTGTATATTGGTGGAAAAGGTGTTGCAAGAGGGTACCTTAACAAACCATTTCTTACTAATGAAAGATTTCTTGATGATTGTTTTGATTTAGGTCAAAAAATGTATAAGACAGGGGATATGGCAAGGTGGCTTCCAGACGGAAATATTGAATTCTTGGGAAGAGCTGATGATCAGGTAAAAGTCAGAGGTTTTAGAATAGAAACAGGGGAAATTGAGACGCAGCTATTAAATAACCAGCATATAAAACAAGCTTTGGTAATTGCCCGAAAAGACGATAAGGGCCTCACATATTTATGCGCATATATAACTGCTAAATTAGATTTAACTACAAGGCAACTAAGAGAGTATTTGTCTGCTAATTTACCAGATTATATGATTCCAACCTATTTCGTTCAATTAGAAACATTTCCTCTTACACCTAATGGAAAGGTAGATAGAAAAGCTTTGCCTTTAGTTAACGAGGATAATATTTCCAATTCGGTTGAATTTGAAGCACCTAGAAATCCAGTGGAGGAAAATCTGGCAGCTATTTGGGAAGATGTCTTGGGTGTTAAGAATATTGGGATAGATGACAGCTTCTTTGAAGTTGGAGGTGACTCTATAAAAGCTTTACAGATAGTCTCAAAGCTGTCGAAGGTAGGACTAAAACTTAAGATTAAAGACCTGTTTGCAAATCCAAAAATTAAAAATCTTAGTAAATATATAAGTACTGATCTAAAAGTTAAGAAAGTAAATGAAATAATCCAAGGAAATATTTCATTGACACCTATACAGAGAAGGCATTTTGAAATAAACAACAAGGAGTTAGATCATTACAACCAGTCGTTTATGCTTTTTAGGGAAAATGGATTTGATAAAAAGATTATAGAAACTGTATTTACGAAACTATCTGAACAACATGATGCTCTGAGAATGATTTTTGAAGAAAGAAATGGCGAAATCCATCAATATAATCGTGGATTAAACGAAAAAGCTTTCGATTTATCTGTCTACGATGTTTCAGATGAACAAGATCAAGAAGCTGTCGTTCATCAAGTAGCTACTAATTTGCAAAAGGATATATCAATAACGGCTGGGAAAATGGTAAAACTTTGTATCTTTAAAACAAATCAAGGTGATCATCTACTTATTATCATCCATCACCTTATTGTAGATGGAGTGTCTTGGAGAATACTTTTTGAAGATTTTGAAGAAGCATATAAGCTTGCTTTACAAGGTAAAAAGATTGAACTGGGTTACAAAACGAATTCTTATATGGAGTTTTCACAAAGGTTAATAGAATATGCTAACAGCAATAAACTTAAAAAAGAAAAGAAATATTGGGAAGAAATATCTAAAACAAGAGTAAAATTCTTGGCCAAAAAAGAAGGAATAAATGCACATGATTATGAGAATAGTACAACATTAAGAATCTCATTAAATGAAGAAAATACAGCCCAATTATTGGGTGAAACAAACAAAGCATATAATACTCAAATAAATGATCTCCTTTTGACCGCATTACTAGTAACTGTAAGAGCGTTAACAGGGGAAAACAAACTGAAAGTTCTTATGGAGGGACATGGAAGAGAAGAGGTTATTGAAAACATTGATGTAAGTAGAACAATAGGTTGGTTTACTTCAATGTATCCTGTGTACCTTGATTTAGATGAGGAACGGGAAATTTCCATGAGCATAAAGATGGTAAAAGAAATATTGAGAAAGATCCCACATAACGGAATAGGGTACGGAATTTTAAAGTATCTGGCAGAAGATGATGGTCTATCGCAAGATGAAGCAGCACCTATATTATTTAATTATTTAGGTGAAATAGATAAACATGTTACCAATGAAGAATTTTCTTCATCATGGTTATCAACTGGTGAAAGCATTGGCAGGCGAAGTGCTAGGGATGCATCCATTGAAATGGATTCAATAGTGTTAGAAGGAAAATTGATAATTAGTACTACATTCAATTATAAAGAATATTCTGAAGCCACAATAGAGGATTTTAATCACAGATATAAAGAGAGTTTAGAAATGATAATCAACCATTGTGTCAATAAATCTGATACTGAAAAAACATCTTCTGATTATGGTTATGATATGTCATTAGAAGACCTTGAAGAACTATTAAATGAATATGAATATGTAGACAGCTAAACCTTAATGATAAAAATCAACTCATTCTTTTAACAGTTAGTTTTTTAGGCTGATACAATTTAGGAGGATCATTTCATGAAAGTAAATAAAGTTGAGAAAATCTATCCGTTGTCAAACATGCAAAAGGGAATGCTCTTTCATTCTATTAATGGGACAAGTTCAAATGCCTATTTTGAACAAATGGTTTTAGATATAGAGGGTTATATAGATGAAACTCTCTTTGAGGAAAGCTTCAATGAAATAATGAAGAGGCATGAAATATTAAGAGCATCGTTTAATTATAAGATGGATGAACCATTACATGTAATCATAAAAGGTAGAAAGATAAATTTTAATTATGAGGATATAAGTAAGAAGGATTCTAATTACAAAGCGAAGCGTATAGAGAGATATTTAAAAGAAGATCAGGAAAAAGGTTTTGACTTAACTAAAGAAACCCTTATGAGAATTTATTTGATGAAGACAGAAGGGACATCATATAAATTAATATGGACTTTCCATCACATATTACTTGATGGTTGGTGTGTAGGAATTATATTAGAAGAGCTCTTTACCATTTACTCAAATAAATTAAAAGGAACAAAACATCAGTTAGAAGATCCTAGGCCTTATAGTGATTATATAAAATGGTTAAATAATCAAGATACAGAAGAGGGTCTGGAATTTTGGAAGAATTATTTAAAGGGATACCAAGAAAAAGCTACAATTCCAAAACTGAATAATTCGAGTACTTCAGAATATAAAAGAGGGGAAAAAGTAATAGAGTTTTCAGAGGAACTTACTGAAAAAGTTATACAAATGGCAAAGAGAAACAACGTCACTTTAAATACAGTAGTACAGAGTATTTGGGGCCTGATTCTAGCAAAATACAATAATACTGAAGATGTTGTTTTTGGAACAGTAGTTTCAGGAAGGGATGCGTCAGTAGAAGGTATTGAGAAAATGGTTGGTTTATTTATCAATACAATCCCTACGAGAATAAAACTTGAGAGTGACAATACGTTCAAAGAACTTTTAAAAGTTTCCCAAGAAGGTGCGATAGAAAGTAATCATTATAATTACATCAATTTAGCTGAAGTTCAAATACAAAGTAAATTGAAGAATAATCTTTTAGATCATGTGTTGGTATTTGAAAATTACGCAGTTGATAAAGAAGTTCTTGAAGACAAAGAAAGTGAATTAGGTTTTGAAATTGTATCTGTAACTGATGAGGAGAGAAGTAATTATAGCTTTAGTATTACTGTAGGAATAGGAAGAAAGCTAAAATTAATGCTAGTTTATGATGAAAGTGTTTATGAAAAGGAGCTAATTAACAGTATCGCTTCTCATATAAAAAATGTCACTGTGCAATTCGCGGCTAATGACAATAAGAAACTTAGTGAGATAGATCTACTTTCAGAAGCGGAAAGAAACACTCTTATCCACAGTCTCAATCAAACAAAATGTAATTATCCCAAAGATAAATTGATTCATCAATTGTTCGAAGAGCAGGTAGAAAAAACACCTGATCATGTAGCAGTTAACTTTGGTGACAAAAACCTTACTTATCAAGATTTAAATGATAAATCAAATCAAGTTGCTGAAATGCTTCGAGAAAAAGGTGTTCAGTCTGACACAATTGTAGGGATAATTGTAGACCGTTCTTTTGAAATGATTATAGGAATTATGGGGATTCTTAAATCCGGTGCAGCATACCTACCGATAGATCCTGATACTCCTATAGACCGAATTGGGTACATGTTAAAAGATAGTAATGCTGCCATGTTATTAACGAAAAATCTATTCATGGAGCAGTTTAAGTTTGATTTAGAAACAATTAACCTAGATACGGTAGATTTACTGAGATATAGCAAAGAAAATTTACAACCGATAAATTACTCTAGTGATGCAGCTTACATTATATATACTTCAGGCTCTACAGGAATTCCAAAGGGTGTAATTATCCCTCATTATAGTGCAATAAGAGTAGTTAAGAATACTAATTATATCGACATTTACGATAGTGATTCCATCCTGCAGCTATCAAATTATTCCTTTGATGGGTCAGTATTTGATATTTTTGGTGCACTTCTTAATGGTGCAAGATTAGTGATGATTGATAAAGATACAGTTATAAATCTTAGTAAGTTATCACAGGTAATAAGAACTGAGAATATCAGTATTATGTTCATTACAACAGCTCTCTTTAATACCCTTGTTGATTTGGAATTAGATTGCTTAGAAAACATAAGAAAAATACTTTTTGGTGGTGAAAGAGTTTCAGTACAACATGTGCAAAAAGCACTTAAAAGAATAGGCAAAGATAAATTAGTTCATGTTTACGGACCAACTGAAAGCACTGTATATGCCACTTATTATTTTATCAATGACGCAACTGAAATCATACCAATTGGAAAACCGTTAGCGAATACTTCAGCTTTTATTGTAGATAAGAATAATCAGTTACTTCCCTTTGGTGTGCCAGGAGAGCTTTGTATTTCCGGAGATGGATTAAGTAAAGGATACTTAAATAATGACGAGTTAACAGTTGAGAAATTTGTCTCAAATCCGTTTGTTCCTGGAGAAAGAATGTACCGGACAGGGGACCTTGTACGGATGCTGCCTGATGGAAATATTGAGTTCTTAGACAGAATCGATCATCAAGTGAAGATTCGTGGATACCGGATTGAACTTGGTGAAATCGAAAATCAACTCCTGAAACATGATGAAGTAAAAGAAGCAGTCGTCATTGCAAAGAAAGACAAAGATGATCAGCCATATCTCTGTGCGTACTTTACCTCTGATAAACCAAGGGTAGAATTGATAAAAGGAATCAGAACGATTTTGACAAAAGACCTTCCGGATTATATGATTCCTGCTTTTTTTGTCCAGCTTGAAAAACTACCGCTTACTACAAATGGGAAAATCGATCGAAAGGTTTTACCGGAACCTGATGAATCTAGTTTCACTGTAGACTATACAGCTCCAACAAATAAAGTGGAAGAAAAACTATTATCCATCTGGCAAGACATCTTGGGAGTGAAGAAGGTAGGAATTAATCAACATTTCTTTGAAGTGGGAGGCCATTCCCTGAAAGCTACTACTATGATTTCCAGAATCCATAAGGAACTTAAAGTAGAAGTTCCGTTGCGACAAATTTTCCAGACACCTACTATTAAAGGAATTGGGGAATTCATTACTTCAACAAAAGAAAGTATATATTCATCTATCAAAAAAGTGGAGGAAAAAGAATATTACCCACTTTCATCCGCCCAAAGAAGGCTCTTTATATTAAATCAAATTGAAGGCAGCGGTGTTTCTTATAATATGCCTTTTGCCATGAAAATTAAAGGCGACTTTGATGTGAATCAGTTTGAAATGGCTTTCCGCAAACTAATTGAAAGACATGAAGCTTTAAGAACTTCATTCGCAATGGTAGACGGGGAGCCTGTTCAAAAAATCGAAAAGAATGTTGACTTTAAGGTGGCTTACAGGAAAGCTGACGTTGATAGAGCTGATGATATCATTAATGAGTTTGTCAGACCTTTTGATTTGGTAAAAGCTCCTCTTCTACGAGTAGAAATCTTAAACTTAACGGAAGATGAGCACCTAATAATGCTGGATATGCATCATATCATATCAGACGGTGTATCTATGGGGATTCTGACGCAAGATTTAACCAATCTATATGAAGGAAAAGAATTAACACCGATAAGTCTCCAATATAAGGATTACTCGGCTTGGCAAAAAGAATTGTATGCCAAAGAAGAAATGAAAAAACAAGAGGCATTTTGGATAAATGTGTTTCAAGAGGAAATACCTGTACTAAATTTGCCTACAGATTTTAAAAGACCGCTGAAACAGAGCGTTGAGGGAAGTCAATATAGTTTTGAGTTAAATAGTACATTGACAGAAAAGCTAAATAGAATTGCCAAAGAAAATGGCGTAACCATGTACATGCTTCTTTTAGCTAGTTATACAACGCTTCTCTCAAAATATTCTGATCAAGAAGATATTGTAGTGGGGTCACCAATTGCAGGGAGGCCACATGATGATCTGAAACATATTGTTGGACTTTTTGTAAATACACTTGCAATGAGAAATTTTCCAAAAGGCAAAAAAACTTTTCGTGACTATCTGAAAGAAGTAAAAGAGAATGCTTTAAAAGCCTATGAAAACCAGGATTATCCTTTTGATGAATTGGTTGAAAAACTGGATATCAAGAGAGATATGAGCAGAAGTGCGTTGTTTGATACAATGTTTATTTTGCAAAATTTAGAAGTTTCCGATGATAAGATTAATGGCTTAAATTTCGAAGCATATGACACTAAAACGAATATAGCAAAATTCGATTTGACATTATCAGCAATAGAAACAAACAACATCATAAAATTTGATTTAGAATATTGCACAGCACTGTTTAAGAAAGAAACAGCTGAAAGGATATCAAACCACTTTATCAGTGTTTTAAGGGAGATTGCCAATAATCCCGAAGTTGTATTAGATCAAATAGAAA
>NZ_BCVG01000103.1 GCF_001591625.1 Metabacillus fastidiosus NBRC 101226 | reverse complement strand
TTACTGCTCGTTAAGGCTAGGATAAATAACTGCATTCCTGACTGCTGTGAAAGGAGAGAGGAAAATGATTGATATTTGCGAAGTAGGCCCTCGTGACGGGCTGCAAAATGAAAAAAAGCTTCTTTCAGCTGAGGCGAAGGTCGAGTTAATTACGAAATTAATCGATGCAGGTATTACACATATTGAAGTCACCTCCTTCGTTAATCCTAAAGTGATTCCGCAAATGGCTGATGCAGAAGATGTGTTAATGCTTTTGCCGAAAAAAGAAAATATTCGTTATGCAGGACTCATATTAAGCCGGTCCGGACTTGAGCGTGCACTTCGGACAGATATTAACTATTTGCATACAGCAGTCATGGCGAGTGATACTTTTAATTTTCGTAACGCAAAAAGAACGACTGATGAAAATGTAAGAGAATTAGAAAAAATTATTCAAGACAGCATTCAGGCTAATATAGATGTCACCGCTGTAATCGGTACGGCATTCGGCTGTCCGTTTGAAGGGAAGGTTCCATTGCTCTGCGTCTTAAAAACTGCTGAAAAACTGCTTCATGCTGGCTGTTCGGAAATAATACTGGCTGATACGACTGGAATGGCCAATCCTAGACAAGTACAAAACACAGTTCGCACATTTTATGATATCTTCGGAAAAAGTGTAAAATTAGGACTTCATTTTCATAATACGAGAGGGCTTGGACTTGCTAATATTTTGGCGGGCTACCAGGCTGGAGTCACAAGATTCGATTCCTCTATTGCAGGACTTGGAGGATGTCCATTTGCACCAAAAGCAGTTGGAAATGTATGTACAGAAGATATGGTGAATATGTTCCACAGTATGGATATTCAGACGAATACGAATTTAGAGAAGCTTATTGACAGTGCAAAATGGATCGAAAGACAAATGAATCGTACATTAAATGGAATGCTAATGAAATCAGGTATTGCTAAGTATTAATTATTTTTTGGGCGAATGCCGTGTCACTCTGTTTTTAACTACATAAGATTATAGTGGTTTCACCTAATACGATCAAAAAAGGAGCGGCATCCCGTGAACTATCCAAACCATTATTATCATTATGTTCCACAGCAAACGAATTACATCCCATATGAAAATGATCTACATCCTCAGCAGGAAGAAGAGACTGATACTGACCGTCAGCCACAAGCATTAGAAAGAAGAGTTGCAACACTTGAAAGACAAAATCAAAGACAAACACAAGAATTAACAAGATTATCCAACAGTGTACGTGAACAAAACAGACAAATAAACCAGTTAAATCGGGAGGTAAATCGTTTAAATCAAGTAGTTGAACAACATACTCGCAGACTAAACAGATTAAATCAAAGACTCCGTACAGTAGAAAACAGACTGACAATTCCATTTACTCCTGGTGAAGGCGGCTTCTAAATTTCATAAACAGAAAGAGGTGACTGCAATCGTCACCTCTCCCCTATATTTCGTTTATTTTAATAAATAAACCCTTGCTTCAAAAGGCTTAAATATCACTTTTTTGAGATCTTCCTCTTGTTTTACATCATAATTGCTTAAAAGCAACTGTCTTTCTTTTTTACGAAGCGACTTTGGAAAAGCAAAACTTGCCTTTTCCTCAAATAAATTTGCCATAATAAGAAAAACATCATCATTTAACGTTCTTGTATAAGCAAAAATCTTGTCATGTTCTTCTAAAACGGGATCATAGCTTCCGTAAATAAGAGCTTCATGCTCTTTCCTTAACTCGATCATTTTCTTATAATAATGATAAATGGAGTCAGGGTCCTGCAATGACTGCTTTACATTAATAGAACAATAATTAGAATTCACTGGCAGCCATGGCTTTCCAGTCGTAAAACCAGCATTTATCTCATCTGTCCATTGCATCGGTGTCCTCGAATTATCCCGGCCGTTTTTCCATATAATCTCCATGATCTCTTCATGGCTTTTTCCTCTTGCTCTTTCTTCTATATATAAATTTTTCGTTGCTACATCATCATAATCTGTAATAGCACTATACTTTACATTTGTCATTCCTATTTCCTGCCCCTGATAAATGAACGGTGTTCCTTGCATAAGGAAAAACATCGTAGCGAGAGATTTAGCCGACTCTACTCGGTACTCTTCACTGTTTCCCCATGTGGAGACCGAGCGAGGCTGGTCATGATTTTCTAAAAATAAAGCATTCCATCCAAAACTTTCAAGACCTTTTTGCCAATGTGTAAATGTTTTTTTAAGTTCCTGAATATCAATGCCAGTCGTTACATCTTTACCCCAAAGATCTAAGTGCTCAAATTGGAAAACCATATTAAATTTCCCTTTCTCTGCACCGACCCATTCCTCTGCATCTTCAACAGAAACACCATTCGCCTCACCGACAGTCATAATATCATATTTATCAAATGTTTCCCGTTTCAACTCTCCTAAAAAATCCTGAATACCCTCACGGTTCATATGTCCTTCAAAAGACGGAACGAACGGCATTTTATCAGGGTTCGGCAAATTAGGGAAACCAGGTACTTTTTTAATATGGGAAATCGCATCGACACGGAAACCGTCAATTCCCTTATCAAGCCACCAGTTAATCATTTCATACAGGCTTTTTCTTACTTCCTTTTTCTCCCAGTTGAGATCAGGCTGTTTCATCGAAAACAGATGTAAATAATATTCATCTGTTTTATCATCGTACTCCCATGCAGAGCCGCCAAAGATAGATTCCCAGTTATTCGGCTCCTTCCCGTCTTTTCCTTCCCGCCAAATATAATAATTCCGGTAACGATTCGTTTTAGAAGAACGGGATTCGACAAACCAGGGATGTTCATCAGATGTATGATTAATAACTAAATCCATAATTAATTTCATGCCTCTTTTATGTACTTCAGCTAATAATTCATCAAAATCAGCCATCGTTCCGAATTCTTCCATAATCCCTTTGTAATTGCTAATGTCATAGCCATTATCATCATTAGGCGACTCATAAATCGGACAAATCCAAATAACCTCAATCCCAAATTCTTTTAAGTAATCAAGTTTTGAAATAACCCCGCGTAAATCACCTATTCCATCACCATCTGAATCCATAAAGCTGCGTGGGTAAATTTGATATGCGACTGCTTCTTTCCACCATTTCCTTTTCAATGCAATTTCCCTCCCTTATTGTCTCTATCCATTAAAATACCATATTCAAACATTTTAAAACAATGATGTGCACTTAAAATGAATCTTCCTTATCGGAACCTTGAGGCAGAAGTCTTACCCACCGCTAAGTGGAGGATAAACAGATATATGAAGAGGAGCTTCCCAATAATTCTCTAATAAGTTTTAAGAGCTGAAAGGCCCCATCACGAAATCCTTGGTATTACCGGATTCTCATAAAGGGGCCTTTCAGGAGGATGTCTGGAAGGGATTGCTTTTACCCCCTTGTAGATATCCTCTTTATCCATGTATATTCATTTATAATGTCGTTATGATTGGTTCATCCTTCGTAACGATAACCGTATGTTCATATTGTGCAACATAGCTTTTATTTTTCGTTTCAAATGTCCATCCGTCTTCTTTCTCATACACTTCTTCATCACCAGTCGATACGAACGGTTCAAAAGCGATAACCATTCCATCTTTTAATAAAGCATTATCCCAAGGATCGAAATAATTTAAAATATGGTTTGGCGGCTCATGCAGCGATAGACCAACACCATGGCCAGTGAGATTTTTTATAACTGTGTAGCCGCTCTTCTTTGCTGAATTATGAACAGCCTTGCCGATCCCATTTTGCTTGGAGCCTGCTCTTATTTTCTTTAATCCTGCCGCAAATGCTTCCTGTGCCGCTTCACAAAGCTTCACTAAATCCGCATGCTTTTCTTGATCACCGACAACAAAGGAAACACCTGTATCTGCAAAATAGCCATTTTTAGAGCCTGATACATCAATATTGACTAAATCACCATCTGCAATAACATGTTCACCTGGAATCCCGTGTGCAACTTGTTCATTTACACTGATGCAAGTAAATCCCGGGAAATCGTATAAATCTTTCGGACCTGAGCTTGCACCGTGCTGTTTAAAAAGTTCACCGGCTAAATCATCAAGTTCTTTCGTCGTTACACCCGGCTTCGCCTTACTTACCATTTCATCTCTAATAGCTGCGACAATTTTTCCTATTTCTTTTAAACCGTTTATATCTTGTTCCGTTTTAACAATCATCTTTTTCCCTCCATAGCCTTTACCTTGTTCTTCTCCCTCTTGCAGATGAATGAGAACGATCTTCTCTTTTTTTCCCGCGGTATCCGTCTTTCTTTTCATTTGTTTTCTTCAGAGGACGGCGCTTTTCTTCTTTATTATAATCATCTCGATCAGGTATGCTAATCCCTTTAATCGCTTTTTTCTCTAATGTTTGTTTAATGCCTTTTTCAATCATTCGTAAAAAGTCTAGATCTCTCGGTGCAGCAAATGTATACGCAATACCATAACCGCCGGCGCGTCCCGTTCTTCCGATCCGGTGGACATAGCTTTCGACATCATGTGGGATATCGTAATTAAATACATGTGTCACACCTTCTACATCAAGCCCTCTTGCTGCAACATCTGTCGCAACGAGCATTTGAATTTTCGCTTCTCTAAAACGTTTCATCGCTTTTTCCCGCTTCGCCTGTGTTAAGTCACCGTGCAGCTCATCCGAATCAAACCCTTCAGCAATAAGTGCTTCCTGAAGCTTTTTCGCTCGTATTTTCGTACGGCAGAAAATAATAGCTAAAAAAGGATTTTCTTCTTTCAGTAAATGAATTAATGTTTCCTGTTTTCTCCGGTCTGTCGTCTCAATAACAACTTGCTTTATTTCAGAAACCGTTATTTGTTTCGCCTTGATTTGTATATTTTCAGGTTCATTCATGTATTTTTTAGCAAGCGAACGCACCTCAGCAGGCATCGTTGCAGAAAATAACATTGTCTGCCTTGACTGGAATGTTTCATAAATAATATCCTCTACTTCAGGAAGGAAGCCCATATGAAGCATTTGGTCCGCCTCATCTAAAACGAGCATGTTCACTGTTGACAAATCAACTGTTGCCCGTCTTATATGATCAAGCAAACGTCCCGGTGTTGCGACAACGATATGGATCGCACCTTTTAATTTACTCAGCTGATGGGAAACATCCTGGCCGCCGTAAACTGCAAGCACTTTTATTCCTTCGACGTTTTCAATCATCTTTTTTATTTCCTTTGTAATCTGCTGAGCAAGTTCACGCGTCGGCGTTAAAATAAGCGCCTGAATATCATCATTATGTACATCAATTTTTTCAAGAATTGGCAAAACAAATGCCAATGTTTTTCCCGTTCCAGTCTGTGCCCCGGCAATGACATCTTTTCCTTCAAGTATAAGTGGAATCGTTTTTTCCTGTACCGGTGTAGGTGTAGTAAGTCCGAGTGACTTTAATGTATGATTAATCTCTTTTCGAATTCCGAGTTCTAGAAAATTTGTCATCTATGTTCACATCTCTTTTCAAAGTACTATATAGAGCGTAATGCTTTTTAACTATAGCATATTCTATATCATTTTTCATTGACCCAAAGAAAATTTTAAAATCCTGTACTCCTTACAGTTCCTGCTGCAAATGCATATGAACTTAAGCCGATTCACACCGTTCCTGAGCCAAACACCCGGCTTTATTTTTTCAGATTAAGAACTTTGATTTATAATCCACATCACTAAAATAGCAAGTAAGAAGATTGAAAATACAATAATATTCATTTTTTTCATATTGTCCACCTCCGCTTAATATTCATACTATTTAATAGTACTGCTTATTTTTTATAATTGGAAGCAGCGAGAAACAGGTTCAGTTCTTAATTTTTCATTAATCCTTTCAACATTGCTTTCATAAAAATTTTCTAATATGTTAAAATAATGTATGTTGAATTTTGTAGAATAAACTAGATTAGTGGTGATCACTTTTGGCAGAATGGGAATACATTATTACAAATTACAGTTACATGGGACTTTTTTTTATTTTAATTCTTGGAATTGTAGGACTGCCGATACCTGATGAAGTGCTTTTAACATTTGTTGGCTATTATATATTTTTAGAAAAGATGGATTTCTGGCCTTCTATCGGCTGTGCTATAATCGGTTCCATTGTCGGAATATCTATCAGTTATCTTATCGGAAAATATTTAGGTTCAGCATTTTTAAAAAAGTACGGACCGAAATTTTTTATAACAGAAAAGAAAACCGACTGGGTACAAGCAAAGTTTAATAACTACGGGCCTCTGTTTCTTATATCCGGTTATTTTATTCCCGGCGTCAGGCATGTCACTGCATATGTGGCTGGCATGTCCACTTATCATTTTGGGAAATTTGCATGCTTTGCATACATCGGAGCAGTAGTGTGGGCATCGACTTTTATTTTCTTAGGTCATTATCTTGGCGGAAAATGGACAGAGGTGGAAGTATTCTTCTCTCATACTACTAGATATGTGTGGGGGTTCATTGCTTTAATCGCTATTTCAGCAATATTTATCCGATTAAAGAAGAAAAAGAGCATATAAATAGGGAAGTTCTCATACAACACGAATATGGGGGAGACTTTTATTAAGCTCCCCCGTCGTGTAAGTACCCTCCTATCTGCTCTCCATATTTAATTGCTGTTTCTTCTTTTAAATGGGAGGAGAAAGAGAAGTTTTCATTTTCGATTAATAAAATAACAGTGGAACCGAATGAAAAGTATGCCAGTTCATCACCATATTGCAATGTATTTGTTTCATTCGTTAAATGAATACTATTTACATTAAGTGCACCAACTTTAACGATAGCAACATCTTGATAATTGCTTTCCATTTCTGTAATTAAGCGAAAGTTTGTTGACAGCGGCCTCTTTCCATACTTTAAGCCCCAATCATTTACCGGATAAGAAACACCGCCCAATATCCAGCTTGATAGAATGTTTCCTTTTATTGGACTGTGAATGCGATGATAATTTTGCGGGGATAAGTAGAAAATAATATAGTGGCCGTTTTTATATTTTTGTGCCTTTTCATCTGATCCGAGCATCTCTCTAAGATCAATTTCTGTATTTTTAACCGGAAATCTTGATGAATCATTTATTCTTCCAAAATCTCTTATCATCCCATCTACAGGACTAATTAAGCAATTGCTTTCACTTGCAATCTGTCTCGATCCGCTCTTTAGCTTCCGCGTAAATAAAAGATGCAGGCTTTCATAATCAGACACATGCAGTTCCATTTCATCTTTATCAATTTTATACACCTTAACGAAAAGCGGGATTATGTATTTACTCCATTTTGAAGTAGTCGTTTTCACTAAAATCGCAGAGAAAAACTTATTACCGGATAATTCAACAAATAGTTTGAAAATACGTTTTAACAAAATAAAAATACCACCAATCATAGAAAAAAGAAAATAATTACTGTATAATGAAACTTATTTACATAAAATGCATCGGAGTGATTTCATGATTACCGATCGTATTGATCATACAATAAAATTAATTAAAGGACAAATTGCTAATATTATTACATTATTAAATTTAGGTTTTGGAATTGTTTCTATCATTTTCATTTTAAATAACCATGTGCATATTAGCGTCCTCATGATTTTTTTAGCAGCATTATTAGACTGGTTTGATGGAAAAATAGCGAGGAAATTGAATACTGTCTCAGAGTTTGGAAAGCAGCTTGATTCCCTTTGTGATCTTGTCTCATTCGGTCTTGCACCTGCGATTCTTCTGTACAGTACAGTGTTATTTGAATTTGGCAATCCCGGTATATGGATGACAGTATTATTCATTCTTTGTGGAGCTGTCCGTCTGGCTAAATTTAATGTCACCACATTTACCGGAAGTTTTGTCGGACTTCCAATAACAGCAGCCGGCTGCATTTTAACATTGTCTTATATGGCAATTGGATTTATGTCACCTCAATTATATATGTGGCTGACATTATGTTTGGCAGTTTTAATGGTTAGTCCAATTGAAGTAAAGAAATACTAGAAAAAAGAGGATGCCTAAAAGGGATAAAAGACGACCCCTTCCAGACATCCTCCTGAAAGGCCTCTTTATGAGAATCCAGTAAATCAAGGATTTTGTGAAGGGGCCTTTCAGCTTTTCAAACTTATTAGCAACTTATCGAACAGACCCTTTTTACCCGTAAGCTTTCACCGTTTTTATTTTATAAATGAAATAATAGTATTTATAAGCCACGACCGCTATTAAAATAATGCGAATAAAAATATTGTCCAATATAATAAATGGAATAGCAATCATACAATCAGCAAATAAAAGAATCGTTATTTTCTGTCTTAATGTCATCGATTTATTATGAAAAAATTCTACTACATATTTTTTATACATAGCAGATTCTTTAAGCCAGATTTCAAACTTCTTTGATCCTCTCATAAAGCAAAATGAAGCCAGCATTAAAAATGGTGTTGCAGGTAATAGAGGCAGTACAATCCCCAAAAGCCCAATCCCGACAAAAATAAAGCCGAAAGTAATGTATAAGTATTTTATAATCGTTTTGATTGTCACCAGCCCCTTTTTTATATTTAGATATTATCATAACATTCGTCTGCTCATATAGTCTTTCTTTCATTTGGCATCTTTTTAACAATAGCGCTTGTTAAAAAGTTCTAGTAATCCCTAAAATATGATACAGTATATATAAGATAAAATGAAGGGGGTTTTCTTCATGAAAGAAAAGGAATTAAATCAGGAATTACCGCCAAAAACATGTTCCATCGAACGTCTCGTTACAATGCCTGCTGACGTGGAAAAAGTAATCGCCGGCAAAAAAACGGCAACAAGACGAAATGGAAGATATGCTGATGTTGGAGAAGTGATGGTTTTAAAAGATAAAAAGTTTATTGTTGACCGCGTTTACTCCCAGGAGCTAGGGGAACTGACAGATGCACATGCACGCCAGGAAGGTTTCGATACGGTTGAATCATATAAGGAAGCTATTCTTTCCTACCATCCAAATATGCCATGGCTTCCACATATGAAAGTATGGGTACATGAATTCAGCCAAGTTAGTGAGTAATATTAATAAATGGATTTAATATATCGGCTATTCATCTATTTACATGTTTTAAGCGCCGTTGCATCTATCGGTCCGTTTTTCATTTTGTTATCGATCGTTAAAAAACTTAGAACTGCAAACGAAGCGGAATTAAATGCTTATTTACATACATTCCGCTTCGTTGTGCTGCTGACGAAACATTCTGGACATGTTCTCGTTTCCACAGGTGTTCTTCTTATTTTTTCAGGCCCTTGGACTTGGGGAACTTCATGGATTATAATGACACTTCTCATCCTCTTTTGCTCATTATTTTTCCTCGCCCGTGCATTTTCACCAACATTGCGGAAATTCCATCAAAAAGACGAAGACCGTACTGTACTCGCAGCAAAATTAAATCGCTCTATTTGGATTTATATTATTTTACTAAGCACGATGCTCTGGCTCATGGTCGTTAAGCCTGTCCTATGGTAAGCATATAAAACGTCTTATTTTAATAATAAGATGTTTTATATTTAATAATTATTTTTTATGCTATATTAAAGGATTTATTCTCTGCAAAATCGAAGTTTCTTTAATAATTGAAGATACTTTCTGCTATATACTTGAACTCGAATAGAGAAGAATTTTTTCTATATATATCGGCGATCTTTCGAATATATCAGCGAAATTCCACTTTTATCAGCGATCTCCGCATTATATCAGTGAATCCCCAAATAAACGGACCCATCAGCCTCTTCTTTCTTACTTCACAACATCGGCAAATTTTGCTTCGACGATTTCCTGAAGCTTTCTTACCTCTACTTCAATTTGGATGCCTATTTTACCTCCACTTACAACAATACGGTCAATATTTGCTGCATGCTCGTCAAAAAATGTTGGATAAAGTTTTTTCATTCCTATCGGTGAACAGCCCCCTCGAATATAACCGGTCCATTTTTGAATATCTTTTACCGGAAGCATATCCAGTTTTTTCACATTTGCTGCTTTAGCCGCTTTCTTTAAATCTACTTCCCTCTCAATCGGAATAACAAACACATAGATTTGCTTGTCACTTCCTTGCGTCACCAGTGTTTTGTATACATATTCAGGATTTTTACCAATTTTCTGCGCTACAGACATTCCGTCAATTTTCCCGTCTTCCGCACTGTATGTAAACATATCGTAATCAATCTTTTTTGCTGCTAATATTCGCATTGCGTTTGTTTTTGTATTGGCCATTTCTCTTTCTCCTCATTGCTTTTTATCCTTCTATTATATAAGAAAATAACCTGCCGGCAATAATTTTGCTGACAGGTTATTTCTCACTTACTAATTCCCCTTGTATAATATAGCGGTCAGGTGCCGATCCGATATAATCAAATGGGTAGCATGTCGTCAATGTTAATGTAGAAATATCCTTTTTTACGATTACTGTACGATCTTCCGCATGTGTAATCCAAATCTTTTGAATGCTGTATTTATATGTTTTATTTTCATAATGAATGTAAATCTCATCATCATTTTTCAAATCGCCGAGTTCCGTAAAAACGGTATCACGGTGTCCACTCACAACTGTATGACCGCCGGTTTCATTTGGTGTTGTCGTCCACTCGCTTACGTACATACCGACACCTTTTTTCAATGTGGAATCATCCGTATTCCAAAAAATATCGAATACTTGATTTAATGCCGGGATTTCAAGCTTTGCCACCTTCTGTCCTGTTTCATAATTTATTTCAAGCGTCGAGTAATCTTCTATAGTAGGTTTATAGGTGCTCTCACTGAATATATCCTCACTGCTTAAAGATTTAGCGGAAACAACGGAATTTTCTTCCATCTGTCCGATTGTTTGGACAGATTGTTTGCCGTCCCACCAGCTGTACATATGCCACGCTGAATAGGAAATACCTCCAATAATGAGAAAAACTGCTACAATCCCAAGTGATCTTGCCATTTTTAGCCTCCTTTTGAAAATGGTAAAGAGGACGGACCCGTCCCCTTTACTATGTGTCTATACTTTATAAAAAAACCTTTTTCTTATGACAAGAATAGCTGCTCCAAGCATTGCAATCATTCCACCTGCTAATGCACCGAGCGGATAAGTACTTGCTGTTTTTGGAAGCAGTCCGCCTTCAACAGTTTTCGATTTTGTATTTGTACTGCTAGTATTATGTGAAGAACCTGTTTGTTTTACCGGGCTATCCGTATTCGAATTTTTTATAGGAATAACAGTATTATCTTTTTCAGAACTACCTTTATAACTGACAAGCTCAATCGGCACAGTTAATTCTCTCACCGTTTTACTCCCATTATTTAAAGTTATTTTTACTTTCAATCCTTTAATAGTATCTAGGCTTAGCTTGCTTTCGCCGACCGCTGAGAAAAAACCTTGATAAGTATGTCCGCCATCAACAGAGCCAATATTAATTTTTGCTGTATTACCAGACCAGTTAATAGTTAATGACTCAGATATGTCTCCTGAATCTCTGTTTAAAAATTCCTTTAAAGCTTCAGGAATATCTGCCTCTTCATATTGATCTGGTTTATGAATTTTCACACCGTTTGGAACGATAAATTCCACTTTCATATTATTTACTTTCTCTATCGTTAAATTTTGCAGTTTAAAGCCAAATTGCATACCAAAATGATTTTTCGGTAATCCAGGGAAATCAGTAAGGGCTTGTGCAACCCCATTAAAATGCCATTCTTCTTTTAAATTTGCATAGTTCACATTCGCATTGCCGCTAATTTTTCCTAAGGATACATAGCCTTCAGGTGAGATAACAAAAAGCTCTAAGCTGCTGTTTACTGCTTTTGCTGATGTTTTCCCTACAACTGGAACTTTCACATTAATTTCCTTCGCTGCTCCGGATTTCATTCTCGGCAATTTAATAGCCAAATTATTCGCTCCGTTATCTCCTTCGAAAAGTTCAAATGCCGATGCATCTCCTATTTCAAGAACTCGAATATCCTTTGGAAGAGAAAATCCAACATATGTATCTTCAAGATCATATAAAGAACGATTCGTTATATTTACTTTCACATTCAAATAATAATGACCTTCTTTTTCATTAAACGCTGATATAGAACCGCTTAATGTGCCTTGAATATCTGATGCTATAAATTCAGGTTCATTATCTTCTTCCTTTTCTTCTGATTTTTCTTTATTGTTTTCATTGTCAGATGGCTGCTGTACCTCTTCTGTATTTATTTCCAGTTTTTCACTCGTTTCTTCTTTTTCTTTAGATCTCTCACTACCTTCCCGGCTTTCTTCTTTCAGTTCAGCTTTCCCGCTCGATTTTTCCCCTTCTTTTGTTTCCTCCACAGGAATGACGGAGTCTGTATTTACAAGCTCTTCTTTTATCTCTTCATTTTGCTTCTCTTTTAAACCGTCTTCAGCTGAAGCCGTTATCCCAGGAGATAGTGCAACGATTGCTCCCAATGATAAAATCGACGCTTTCTTTAACACATTCCCCACCCCTTAATTAATCGCTATATATATTTATCCCTTCTTTGATTCAAAGAAGATCATACTTTCAATAGATTTTTTCTAAATATTAGCAAATGATTTCTTTAAATAGACTATTAAACTTTCAAAATAAAGGCAAGGAAATTGTTCTTAATAAAGAAAAAATAGGTGTAAAATACTAGTAAAATTAAAAAGCATGAGTAATGGCTGCTACTTCCAGTCTATTACTCATGCTCTATTTTTTATATTTTAAATTTTAAAATTAATCCTTGTAATTGTTCTGATATTTTTGCTAAATTTGCTGCTGATGTTTCAATTTCTTCCATTGAAGCAAGCTGTTCTTCCGTTGCTGCTGTTACATTTTGATTACTTGCAGCTGACTCTTCCGCAACAGTCTTCACCGTATGAATAGAATCTGCGATTTGTGCTGAGCGGGATGATAATTCATTTATCGCACTCGCTATATCTTTTATTTGAGCGA
>NZ_BCVG01000102.1 GCF_001591625.1 Metabacillus fastidiosus NBRC 101226 | reverse complement strand
TTACTGCTCGTTAAGACTGGGACAAATAAATTTAACTTTTATCAAAAGTTTGTACGAAAAGCCCGTCACCTTCTAACCATTCAGCTAAAAAAACATCATTAAAGCTGGAAATATTCTTATTTTTAAGTTGCTGTTTCAACCATTTTTCACTAAAGCCAAGATCATTCAATTCATCAATTAAAACTTTTCCATCACGGATAAGAGTAACAGGAACATAGATAGATTTTACCGGCAAATTAAAATCTTCCTGCGTTGTTTTTTGATACTTCGTCTTTTTCAAAATGCTAATAGCACCGTTTGCTTCCAAATAACAAAAGGCCACTTCCCGAATAGAGAAAGTTTCACTTTGCCTCAACAGACTTTGAAGCTGATTTAGATTCATTCGATTTTTCCTTAGCTGTTCACGGTCAATAACCCCATTTTTAATAAGAGCAGACGGTTTCCCTTCAAATACCCCGCGAAACAATAAAAACTTTTGCCCAAGATATTCGACTATAAAAAGGAGTATGCTCCATAGTATCATCGAATAAATAATATAGAAAACTCCGATGTTATGATCATATAATGCATTTCCTAATAATTCTCCCAATACGATAGAAGCTATAAAAGTAAAAGGTGTAATTTGATTGATAATTTTCTTTCCTACAAATTTAACGATTATAAAAAGAAGAAAAAAGCCAATAATAAGTTCGAATGTTAAATATAATATTTTCATACTTTAAATACCCCAATTCAATCCTTACATCATACTATCTTCATTTATTTCCAATAAACAGAAAAAAGACACCCGATTAACGTAACCGGACGTCTTTCTTATTCATTTACAATGCTTATTCGTCTTTATTATCATTATCACCCATATCTTCTGCATCCTCTACTGGGTCTTCCGGATCTGGATCATTATCTTTTTCATCATCTTTTAACATATTGTCATCTTCATCAACACCAGGTAAATTATCTGTATCGTCTCCATTTTGATCAACATTCTGATCATTTTCAACAGGTGCAGGATTCTCATTAGCATTACATCCTACTAACATCATAATAGATAAACAGATACTTACAAGCATAAGAAGCCATTTGTTATTCATTATGAAACCCCTTTCTCCATTTATACATGGCATTTAATTCTTTCATTATCATTCCCAGATGATTAAAAACTATGAATTTTTTTAATAAATTTGATACAAGGAGTACGATGATACTGATTTAGATTATAATTAGATTATATTCATGAAAAGGTGAGATCTCATGACAATAGAAAAACAACTGCTCTATCTGTTATCAAAAGTCGATAAAATGGACGGAAAAGAGTTATTAAAAATATATGAAGCAATGAATTACACTCCTCAAACAATACGGAATCTGTTATCTAAGTTAAAAAAGGAAAAATATATCGTATCAGTAGACCGTTCTGTATATAGTATTAGTTCTTCCGGAAGAGATGTAATCCATTCTTTTTATAGAAAAAAAAATTATTATATGGAGAAATGGAATGAGAAATGGTATATCGTTCTGATGGAAATACCAGAAACAGAAAGAAAAAAAAGAGATACATTTAGAAGAAATTTAATACAGCTGGGGTTTGGACATTTATACAAAAGTGTATATATTCATCCATGGGATATTTCTCACATCATTATAAACATGATTGACTCACTGGAAATAGAGAGCTATGTAACAATGCTTGCCAGCAGTGAATTCATTTTAAATAAGATTAGCTCTGAGGGCTCTTCAGGAACGAACAAAGCATCAGAGATATGGAACCTTGAAAAAATAAATACACTTTATAAAGAAAAACTTGATTGGTTTGAACAGGAGTTTGAGCCAGCTATCAATCAATTATTAAAAGACAAAAATCCAGATATTCTAAAAATATTTACAGGTTATTTGCGGCTTGGCGAAACGATAAATGATCTTTTGTTAATTGATCCTATGCTGCCTCCGGAATTCTCCCCTAAAAGCTGGATGGGGACGAATATATTAGATAAATTCAATAAATTTCATCAATCTTTAGCAAACCTCATCCCGAAAGATTCTTTTTATCATCTATTTCTTGAAAAAAATCATAACTAGCTAAACCTTGAGGAATGCCCCTCCCCAAGGTTTAGTATTGGGTCTACTCTTCATCTGTCAAAAATGTCAGAATAGATTGATTAATGTACTCAGGGTTTTCCATCGACATTAAATGTCCCACCCCTTTTACCATCCCAACTGTTATATTCTCCACCAAGCTTGCTGCCCGGTTAAGTGCTTCTTTCGCATCATACATTACTTCATGCTCTCCTAATAATAAAAAAAGCGGTGTCTGTATCGATGCCAGCTCTTCATCTGAAAAAACATACAGAAATTTATTTTCTGTCGAAGCTGCACTTCCACTTGCAGCTGTCCACTTTATTGCTGTCTCATTTTGTTTATATAAATACGGATGAATAGAATAACGATCTTCAAAAATCCATTTAAAAAACTTTTCAATACCATCTTTATTTTCAATCATTCCAAAAACATAAGAATAAAAAAGAGGATCAAAATGAACAAATGTTTCTGCCGGGCTCAATAAAACCGCCTTATTTACTCTTTCAGGTGCATACATAAGAAAATTAACTGTATTTAATGCCCCGTATGATAATCCAAGGATATCCGCTTTCTCAATACTTAGTTTATCAAATACTTCTCTAAGCCAATTTGCGTAATCTTCCCTTGTCCTAAGTTCTTTTTCCACTATACTTTTATTTTTATCTCCTAATATATCGATCGCGATTACTCTATACTTTTTACTCCATTCTAATACATTTGGATACCACATTACTGAGCTCATCATCGCCCCATGAAGCAAAATGAGCGGCGGAAGCTCTTTTTCACCGCTTTCAATAATATGTGTTTTACCGTATGAAGTTTGAACGAAATAAGATGTATATTCAACTGGCCAAAGCTCTAAACTATTTGCATAAGATTGTAAATAAGCAGTTTCATATTTTAAAATATCTATTTCAGCCATAGTTTTATTCTCCCATTCTATTTAAATTGTACTTCTATAATCAAATAATGGTTCATTATTCTTCTCATCTAGATGTACGGCTAAATCATATTGATCAAAATACCATAAATCCCGGCCTTCAATATAAAATGTAACCCCTTCTGCTTCATCACTAGTTCCAATTTCTTCAGGTACCTGTCTCATCACACCTAATGAGAAACCTTTTTGAATATTACTGCAGCCTCCATATCGGACGAAAAATTTGACAAAATCTCCTTTGTTTAATTGCAGTTCATTTATATACCAGTCTGCTGCCTTTCTATGTACTTCTAAATTCATATTAACTGCTCCTTTCAAATTTTATAATTTAAATACAAACGTTCGTTTAAATAATATTATATTTTATATTGCTATTAATAGCAATCTTTTATCTTACATCATCCAAATTTATGAAATAGGAAGATAAAGCAAGCTTTTTTTCTCCTTTTCTAAATGTTATGATAGAAAAATTAAGGAGGTTTTTACCAATTAATTCTTATATAACTTTGTTCATTTCCTATCTTATCGGGTCCATTATGTTTGGATATATTACTAGTAAGTTCTTTGGAAAAATTGATCTTCGCGAAGAAGGAAGCGGTAATGTCGGTGCAAGAAATGCAGGTAGATTACTAGGTAAGAAGGTATTTATTCTCACTGTTCTTGGAGATGCTTCAAAGGGAGCATTAGTTATTTATATTGGAAAACTGCTGCAATTCAGCTCTGAAATGATATTACTTATGTTCTTATTCGTTATTATCGGTCACATCTTTCCAATAACATTAAAACTAAGAGGCGGTAAAGGATTTACTACTTTTTGTGGGGCATTTCTTACATTTGATCCACTGCTCTTCCTTATTTTCACATGCTTATTTTTCATCTTATTTCTAATCTCAAGAAGCAGTACAATTGCGGCAATGGCTGCTCTATATGTAACACCCTTTTTACTAATGGTCTTTCATTATTCCTACTGGTGCTGTATCGTTTTCATATTTATCAGCCAGTTAATCATTTGGGCGCACCGCAGCAATATCAAAGAAAGGCTGCTACAATTGGAGTTGAGTAAATAATGGAATATGTTTTTAAAATCGCAACGACAGAAGAAGAATTTAAACAGATTTATCAATTAAATTACCGTACATTTGTCGAAGAAATCCCACAGCATAATCAGAATGAAGAAGGGATACTTATTGATTCCTTTCATAAGGAAAATACATATTTAATCTGTTTAAAAGAAGAACAGCTAATTGGAATGATTGCTATAAGAGATAATCGTCCTTTTTCATTAGATAAAAAGCTCGGAAAAGTAGAAAATCATCTCCCTTTCAAACCTGCTAATCCTTGTGAAATACGTTTATTATCAGTGGAACCGGCCTATCGAAAAGGAAATGTATTCCTAGGGCTTGCTCAATGTTTAGGGAGATACTGTCAAAAAAATGGTTATGATTGTGTACTTATCTCCGGAACAACTAGACAGTTAAAATTATATCGTCATATTGGCTTCCAGCCATTCGGACCTTTAGTAGGAACTGAAGGCGCCTTATATCAGCCAATGGTTCTTATGAGGGATTCATTTGAACATTCGGTCGCAGGACAATTTCCGATTGAAATGAATTATTTTATTCCAGGCCCTGTTTCAATTAATGATGCTGTAACAGATGCCTTTATGAAGAAACCGTTCCCCCATCGTTCACCATACTTTTCCATATTAATAAATGAAGTGAAGAAAAAAATTTGCAAACTCACACATGCAAAATATGTACAAATATTATTAGGAACTGGAACATTAGCTAATGATGTTGTTGCCAGCCAGTTAAATGGAAAAGGTCTTATTTTAGTGAATGGTGAATTCGGCAAAAGACTCGTTGATCATGCAAAGCGATCTTCACTCCAATTCGATGTTTTAGAAAAAGACTGGGGAACACCTTTTACCCCTTTAGAAATAACAAAGCAAATAGAGACAAATTCATATGAATGGCTTTGGACAGTACATTGCGAAACTTCCACCGGAATGCTTCAAGATCTTTCTTTCTTTAAAGAGGTATGCAAGAAGTATAAATTAAAGCTTTGCCTTGACAGCAACAGCTCCATTGGTGCAAATGAAATTGATTTAACAAATGTTTATCTTGCAACAGGTGTCAGCGGGAAAGCAATTGGCAGTTATAGCGGGCTCTCATTCGTTTTTCATCAGCATGAAGTAAGCTCAAATTCAGATATACCAAGATATTTAGATCTTGGATCATATTTTATCAATAACAGTATCCCTTACACACATTCATCGAATTTAGTTTCAGCATTAAACATTGCTTTAAAGAAGTATGAAGAGGAAGCTGTTTTTCAGCATATCCATACCCAAGCGCAGCATGTTTATAAATTTTTCGAAAAGCATAATATACCGGTTTTAACAGAGAAACACGAAACATCAAATACGATTATAACAATCCCACTTCCACATACGATTAACTCCAAAACATTTGGAAATAACATGCTTTTAAATGGTTATTATCTTCATTATGAAAGTGAATATTTAATACAAAGGAACTGGGTACAGATTTCATTTATTAATAAGAACGAGGGAGAAGTCTTGAGTAATATGTTGGAGATGTTTCTAATTCAGTATAAAGAATAACAAAAGAGAAATAGTCAATAAAAGAAGCTGTCTACGTTTCAAAAAGAAGAATATTTTTCATATTTACTGCCTTATCTCTAAGAAAGAAGAGAAAAAAATACAATATGGAAGCTCAAATTGAGTTTAAAGTTAAAGCCAAAAGGGAATAAAAGTAAAAGAGCTTAGGAAATTTCCCAAGCTCTTTTATGTATCAAGTAAAATAAACAGAAATCTTATTCCCTTTAATGTTTTCAAGTGTAATATCCATGTCATAAACTTCTTTTAAAACATTATTAGTAATTACTTCATCTGTTGGACCGTCTTTTACGATTTTTCCGTTTTTCATGGCAACGATATAATCAGAATAGCATGATGCAAAGTTAATATCATGAATAACGATAATAACTGTTTTGCCGAGTTCATCAGCCAATCTTCTTAACACTTTCATAATTTGAACAGAATGCTTCATATCTAAATTATTTAACGGCTCATCCAAAAGAATATATTCTGTATTCTGGGCAATAACCATAGCGATATATGCTCTTTGCAGCTGCCCGCCGCTCAGCTCATCGATATATTTATCTTGTAGATCTTCTAATTCCATATACTCTATTGCCTCTTTAACCTGCTTCTTATCTTCCCTTGTAAGTCTTCCTTGTGAGTAAGGAAAACGGCCAAATGAAACTAGTTCTTTTACTGTTAGGCGAAGATTAACATTATTTGATTGTCTTAGAATAGAAATTTTCTTCGCTAATTCATTACTGTTATATTCAGTGATTTCGCGTCCGTCAATCGACACTTTCCCGCCATCCCTTGCGATGAGACGGCTGATCATAGAAAGCAATGTACTTTTACCAGCTCCGTTTGCCCCAATAAAAGAAGTTATTTTACCTTTATTAATTTTAAGCGATACATTGCTAATGACATTTTTTTGACCGTATTTTTTTGAAATATCCTCTACAATTACCATTTTTTATTCTCCTTTAATAGAAGGTAAATAAAGTACACTCCACCTGCAAAGTTAATGATGACACTTAATGTTGTCGAAAATGTAAAGACTCTCTCAACGATGAGCTGACCTCCGACTAGAGCAATAATGCTTATTAAAACTGAACCTGAGATTAAGTATTTATGCTTATATGTTTTCATAAACTGATGGGCAACATTTGCAACGAGCAATCCTAGGAAAGTGATTGGACCGACTAGAGCTGTTGATACAGAAACAAGAATAACAACGACGATTAGCAGTCTTTTCACGACATGATCATAATTAACTCCAAGGTTAATCGCCTGCTCTTTCCCAAGTGAAAGCACATCTAAGTATTTAGAAAACTTTAAACTGTACAAAACAGAAATTATTAAAAAAGCGACTGCGATTAAAAGAATATCGCTATTTATATTATTAAAACTTGCGAACATCTTATCTTGTAAGACAGAAAATTCATTAGGGTCTATCAACATCTCCATAAAGTTCGAAACACTTCCGAAAAATGTTCCAAAGATTAAGCCAACTAAAAGGAGATAATAAATATTTCTGCCCTCTCCTTTAAAAAGGAGCCTAAAAAGAATTCCAGCGAATAAAATCATTAACCCTACTGATAAAAGAAAATGAACATTTTTATTCATCATCGTTAATGTCGTTGAGCCAAAAGCAAAAACAATCACTGTTTGAATTAACATATAAAGTGAATCCAAACCGATAATACTCGGAGTTAAAATCCGGTTATTCGTTATCGTTTGGAAAATAATTGTTGAATATGCAATTGCAAATGCTGTTAAAATAATCGCAATTATTTTAAGACCCCTTCTTGGAAAGATGTAACTGATATTTGAACCAAGGTCAACAAATAGAAACACGGAGATCAATATAATTGATATAGCTGCTAAAATAATCAGTCTCACTTTATTGTTCATAAGCTTTTCTCCTCAGAAGCAACACAAGAAAAATACCGCTGCCTATTACTCCAACTGTAAGACCAATCGAAATCTCATATGGATAAATAATGATTCGTCCAAGAATATCACATATTAATACGAATACTGCCCCTAATAACGCAGTATGTGAAAGAGCTTTTTTCAGATGATCTCCTAAGTATAATGTAACGATATTCGGTATAATAAGTCCTAAAAACGGCAGTGTACCAACAGTAAGAAGAACTACTGATGATACGATCGCAACAATAACTAAGCCGATGCCGACAACCTGCTTATATTTAAGTCCCAGATTCGTTGAAAATTCTTCACCCATACCAGCAATCGTAAACCGATTCGCATAAATATAAGCGATAATAATAAGCGGAATACTTAAGTAAAGCAGCTCATAGCGCCCCTTCATAATCATGGAAAAGTCCCCTTGCAAAAAGGCACCTAAACTTTGAATAAGATCATGCTTATAAGCAAAAAAAGTTGTCATGGAACCGATAATATTACCAAACATTAAACCGACAAGCGGAATAAAAATAGTATCCTTGTATTTAACTCTTTCTAATATTTTCATAAAAAGAAAAGTTCCAAGTAATGCAAATACAAATGCAACAATCATTCTTTGGAAAGGGCTGGCATCCGCAAAAATGAGAAAGGATACTAATACACCAAATCTCGCTGAATCCAGTGTACCGGCAGTAGTCGGCGAAACAAATTTATTACGTGTCAGCTGCTGCATAATTAAACCGAGAATACTCATGCTTGCTCCTGCTATAATAATACTAATCAAGCGTGGAATTCGGCTGATAAGTAAGACCTGAGTACTTTCCTCACTCAAATTAAAAATATCCAATGGATTAATATCTCTCACACCAATAAATAAAGAGACAAACGATAAAATTATTAGTGCGATAAATAAGTATCTCTTCTTCATAGCTACTTCCTTACATCTTATTGTCTGTTCTCACTGATTTTCATTATCATTTAGTTTGAACATAAATAATTGTAACATCTAGCTATCCGTTGTCAATAGTATCGATTTTCATCATTATTTATAAATGAAGAAAATATGATATTAATTCATTTATTAGACATATGTATAACTTTTAATGGAAATGTATTTTTAAAAATCTCTGTATATACATCCTTCCTTGTCACAAACTAGTGGCAGAGGTGAAAAAAATGGGACGTGGAATTTGGACTTCTTTGTTAGCAATTGGGGCTGCACAAGGATTAAAAGTTTTTACGTATAAATCACAAATCGGGAAATGGGACTGGCGGCCAATTTTCCAAACAGGTGGAATGCCGAGTTCACATTCAGCAGGTGTCTCTGCACTTGCAGCATATATTGCAGCAAAAAAGGGATGGAATTCAACTGAAACCGCCCTTGCAGTTATTTTCGGAGTCATCGTAATGTACGATGCACAAGGTATTAGGCGTCATACGGGAGAAATTGCAAAAATAGTGAATGATCTTGATGCAGATATTGAGCTTCTTTCCGGCCATGCTCCTGGGCTTTTTCATGTTAGACGTGAGGAAGAGCTGAATGAATTACTCGGACATCAGCCGGCAGAGGTTGCAGGCGGCGCATTATTAGGTGCTGGAATTGGTTTAATCAGTGCTTTAATAGAAAAGAAAAAATAAGACTTTCAGCCATCCAGCTAAAAGTCTTATTTTTATTATCCTTGAATTAGCTTCTTCACACGATCTACAACATTTTCTACTGTAAATCCATATTCCGCTAAAATCTTCTTCGCTGGGGCAGATGCTCCAAATGTATTAATCGCTAAAATCTCACCTTCATCGCCAGCATAGCGGTCCCAGCCAAGTGGTGAAGCCATCTCAATTGCAAGGCGCTTTTTCACTTCTTTTGGAAGAACAGAACGCTTGTATTCTTCCGATTGTGCTTCAAATCGATCCCATGCAGGAATACTTACAACAGAAACATCAATTCCTTCACCTTTTAAAACTTCTTGTGCCTCTACTGCTAAGCCAACCTCAGATCCTGTAGCAATAAGCAGAGCATCTGGAGTTTCTTTGCTTGCAGGTGAAATAACATAACCACCTTTTTTTACACCATCATATGCTGTTTGAGCACTTTTTTTAATCGTTTTTAGATCCTGTCTCGTTAACACTAATGCCGTTGGCGTAGATTTTGATTGGATTGCTGTCTTCCATGCAGCAGCTGTTTCATTTCCATCTGCCGGGCGAATAACAGTTAAATTAGGCATTGCACGCAAAGCTGCAAGCTGTTCGATTGGCTCATGTGTCGGTCCATCTTCACCAACTGCGATACTATCATGTGTGAACACATATGTTACTGGTAAATTCATCAATGCAGCTAAACGAATTGCCGGTCTTAAGTAATCAGAGAATACGAAGAATGTACCACCAAATACATGTAAACCTCCATGAAGTGCCATACCGTTTAAAGCAGCACCCATTGCAAATTCACGAACACCAAACCAAATATTACGTCCACTGTAATTATTAAATGCGTAGTCTTCTGCACCTTTAATCGTCGTTTTGTTTGAACCTGCTAAGTCAGCTGAGCCACCGAAGAATGATGGAAGATTTTTAGCAATTCCATTTAATACTTCACCAGATGATGCACGTGAAGCAAGACTTGTACCTTCTTCATAAACTGGAATATCTTTATCCCAATCTTTAGGAAGCTCACCTTTAATAGCAAGTGCTAAAGATTTCGCAAGTTCAGGATGGCTTTCTTCATATGATTTAAACAGCTCATTCCATTCCTGCTCTTTTGACTTACCTGCTTCTTTAATCTCTTCATTAAAATGAGAATACACTTCGTTTGGTACGTGGAAATCTTCCTCAAACGTCCAAGCATAAGCTTCTTTTGTAAGTTTAATTTCATCAGCACCAAGTGGAGAACCATGTGAATCTGATTTACCTGATTTATTCGGTGAACCATATCCAATAACAGTTTTTACTTCAATTAAAGTAGGGCGCTCTGTCTCTTTTTTCGCTTCTTCAATTGCTTTTGAAACTTCATCGATGTCATTTCCGTCTTCCACACGGATTACTTGCCAGCCCATTGCTTCAAAACGTTTTTCAACATTTTCAGAGAACGACTTATTTAAGTCACCATCAAGAGAAATATCATTTGAATCATAAAGAACGATTAAACGGCCAAGTTTTAAATGACCCGCAAGTGATGCAGCCTCAGATGAAACACCTTCCATTAAATCACCATCACCACAGATGGCATATGTATAATGGTCAACTACATTAAATTCCGGTTTGTTGTATGTTTCAGCTAAATGACGTTCAGCCATTGCCATACCAACACTCATGCCAATTCCTTGTCCTAATGGACCTGTTGTTGCATCAACACCAGCTGTATGACCATACTCAGGATGACCTGGTGTTTTGCTTCCCCATTGTCTAAATGATTTAAGATCATCCATCGATACATCATAGCCTGATAGATGAAGCATGCTGTAAAGTAACATAGAACCGTGTCCTGCCGATAAAATGAAACGGTCGCGGTTAAACCAGCTTGGATTTTCAGGATTAATATTCATATGTTTCGCCCATAAAGTATATGCCATTGGAGCAGCTCCCATCGGCATTCCTGGATGTCCTGAGTTTGCTTTTTCAATTGCATCAATAGACAAAGTTCTAATCGTTTGGATTGAAAGCTGTTCTATTTTTGTATTATCTTTAATTGACATTTCTTTTCCTCCGCATTTATTTATTCTTATACATGTCCATAATTGAACATATATAAGTAGTTAAAAAGGGTGATGATTGAGCATATTTCTTCATTCATCACCAATTATAAACAATTTTCTATCATTAAGAAATTATTTCCCGGTAAATAAGTCAAAAATTATCGCAATTGCTCGATTTCTGTGATAATATTTTGCTTTATTTCCTCCACTTTACTATAATCCATTGCTTTAATATATATTGCTTCCATCTTTTCATGAATCGATTTTGCTTCGGCTAAATACCCTGTTGCTTCCTTCATTCCATTTTTATATGCTTTCCCGTGCTCTTCAATTTCATCTGCATATTTTTCATCTGTTCCAGGTGTGATACATCTATCATACATATCCACTATTTCATCTGATTCTCTCTCTGGAAAATATTCATGTGGTGCGGTGCTGTCAAAAATCGCAATATCAAGCTCCCGTAAAATTAACATATCCAGACTATTAGGATCAAAGCCGCAATGATATACTTCTACATCAAAACCTCGATTTTCGGCTTCAGCTGTTAATTTTTTTAACATCGTTGATTTGCCAGAACCAGCTCTGCCTTTTATTAAATATCTTTTACCAATATCATCTGTTAAATTCTCGATGAAATTAATTGCACCGCTTGGAGTTGCCGCGCCTAAAAAACGGTGAGTCACATTCGATTTCTTCTCTAATTTCTTATCCTCATAAAATTCCTTGATTAGCTCATCTGTTAATTTATTCGCTTCATTAAAATTCATATTAGAAATATAAACCTTTTCTAAAAGATCATGAGCTTTTAAAGCTTTAGCAAACGTAGCGTATGCTTTTTGGAATTGCTGCTCTCTCTGTTCACTTAGTTTTAAAATTCCACTTTTATTATTTCTTAATATTGCGGAATCCCATGCAATACCTAAGTTCACATACTCTTCAATTGCCCCTGGTGCCTTCGGTTCAATGACATGCGGTGACGTTCCATCCACAATTCCTGCTTGCAGTGAGCGGATAATAACACCATCAATCGAATTATTATCTGAAGAACAGTGCAAATATTCGATATCAAGTCCTTCTTTTACCATCTTTTCTCCAACCGCTCTCATCAAAGAAGATTTTCCAGTACCTGGACCGCCTTTTAAAATGAAGACACGGTCTAAACCGTCTAAAGCTGAATCATAGAAACTATAGAAGCCTTTGGCCGTATTTCCTCCAGCATAATAGTTACGTACTTTTCCACTCATATTTTTTCACCTCTCCGTGTAGAACATTTACACTTCTTAGCTTATGTTTCCCGGGAAAATAGGTGAATAGCCTATGAGTAAAAACTTAATTACTTATAATTTCAGAAAAATATTACCTGCTTTTCACAAGTAGATTAACAGCTTCTCTTACTAATTCTTCTGCGCTTTCTCCATTTTTATTGGCATTTTGCACACATTCAACGAGATTCGCACTAACGATAACCCCAATTGTTCTATCAATTGCAGTTCTTGATGCTGACAGCTGCGTGATCACATCTTTACAATCCTGATTTTCTTCCATCATTCTTAGAATTCCACGAAGCTGCCCTTCAATCCGCTTTACCCTATTTTTCACTTGATTATCATATTGCATAATGTATCCTCCATCCGATTGTAATTGTACGTTTATTACTTACCGATATTTTATGCCTAAAGGGGTATAGGGTCAAATGTTTAAAAGAAGGGGCTGTCCGATAAGTCCCTGATAAGGTTT
>NZ_BCVG01000101.1 GCF_001591625.1 Metabacillus fastidiosus NBRC 101226 | reverse complement strand
GTGGACCTCAACTAATCATCAGTGAGAGAAGAAAAACCTCTCACTGATGAAAGTTTCACTTTATCTTTTCCACCTTATTCGGTTTCCATCCTTGACCATCTACCCACGTAATATAAACTTTATATTTAGCAGATTTATCTTTCGGAGAAATCGTTCCAACTGCATCGTTAGGACTGCCATTGTTACCTAGGAACCAAATAATCATTTCTGATTCAGGGATTGCTGTTGCATAGCTTAACGCTTTCTTCATTTCAGCCCAGTCTTGAGAATTTTTACTATAGTCGGCAGAATGTTGACCTGTCTGTGTCGTTCCAACTGGCTCCCATGCTGGATTCTCGATCACTTCTTTAACATTTGAGTTAGGTGGCCCTTCTGTAATTGTCGCTTCCTCAAAAGGGTCTTTACTTACTGATTCATCATCAGCTTTATCAGTATCTTTGCTCTCTTCTTCCCCTTTATCTGTCAGCTCATCTTCTTTTAAATCTTCTTCTTTTCCTTCTTCTGTATCTTTACTTTCCTCTTGCTCTTTATCTTCTACAGCCTTTTCTTTGTTTTTCTCATTTGCAAGCTTTATTTCAGGAGGCTCATTATACTTACTAGATGCTTCTTCTTTTCCTCCTGTTGCCAACTGATACCCTATAACAATAATGAGAACAAAGACAATCCCAATTAAGGCGTTTAATACGATATTTGATTTTCTTTTTTTCTCTCTCTTTTCAAATCTCGAACCACTATTGTAATTGTTCACTTTCTACACTCCTTTGTCCCTCTTGCCTTTCACTTTTATATATTATAAAAGTTTCTCTTTATTCTAGCATGCCTTTAATAATCTATCTAGTTTCAATATTATCTAATTCATACAGCGTTTCAATAAGTTCATAAAAAACACCGTTTGTTGCTGCATCTTCACTCTTTGTATCCATCTCAACGACAGCAAGTGCATACTTTGGATTTTTCGCCGGAAAATATCCAGCAAACCATTTATTATAAAGAGGTTTCCCGTTCTCATCTTTATGTCCGGTTTGAGCCGTTCCCGATTTACCTGATACTTCATATGACGATGTTTGAAATCTTCTTCCAGTCCCCTCTTCGTCTGTCACAACTCCACGAAGAAGTTTTTGTAATTTTTTCGCTGTATATTTTTTTATATTTTCTCCTTCAATAGGATTAGACGAAAAGGTAAACATATTTGTTCCATTTTTATATAAAATATTTTTAACAATTTTTACTTGTTCCTTTTTACCGTCCCTTGCAATCGTCGCCATCATATTTGCGACAGCTAAAGGTGTAACTTTTACATCTTTTTGGCCAATTGCTGTTTGATCAATTGCCTTTTTTATATTTTTGTCTTTTTCATCAACCCAAATATTCCCGGGCTTTTCCTCTGGAAGCTGCTTAAATTCATCGTAATGGAAAACCTCTCCGTTCCATCCAACCCTATCTATCAATCCTAATTTTTGTGCTGTTTCTTCAATAACACGGTCATTTTTCTTCATCAGTTCATTTGCAAGTGTTGTAAATGTATAATTACAGCTTTTTGCAAAACTTCTTTCTAAATTAAGCACGCCGTCTTTTTGTTTACCGTCTTCTTTCCCGTACAAATTAAGATTACAATTAAATTGCCGTGAGACATCATCTAAACCATATTCAATTGCTGCGGCAGAAATGACTGTTTTAAATGTCGAACCTGGAAAAAGAGGCTGCAGCATATAATTTGTATATGTAGACCGTTCTGTTCTATCAAATGCCGGCTTACTCACCATAGAAATAATTTCATTCGTTTTTATATCTATTAATACGAGTCCACCCTTTTCAAGCTTGCGTTTCTCCGTTATTTCCTCAGCAGCTAATTGAACTTGCCTATCAATAGTCGTTTGCACGGATACAGGGTAAAAGGGATTGGCATCGGCTATATATTTCACATTGACACCGAATAATGGATTTCCTGTTCCATCTACATGATAAAGCAGCTTCGTTTCAGCATCTGGTAATAAAAACTCATCGAATGCTCTTTCTAATCCTGTGACACCGATTTTTGTATTGTAGGATAAATCAGTTCGATCAGGATAGATTTTTTTCAGTCTCTCATAATTCTCACCAGTGATTCCAATAATATGCTCAGCTGTTCTTTCCTGAAGCGGAACTTGTTTATAAATCCCAAAGACACCTGGAATGGATAAATTATTAATTTCTTTTAAGTCTCGTTCTGATAAATCCAATCCATCTGAAGTTGTAAGAATAAGAGGTTTATTCGCTTTTTCAAGGCGTTTTTTTATCGTAAATTCTGAAATTTTTATAATATTTGATAGCTCCCTCACTGGCCAATCCTCATTCTTTAAAAATGGAAATAAGACAACTGTGGGTTCTGCGCTCTCACTAAGCGGTATATTATTACGGTCAATGAACCGCCCTCGTCCATCATCAATCACAACTTCCTGTGTCCTCTGCTTCACACTCTCTTCAATTAGATTAATGCCTCTCTCTGAAAAGTTATCTGTATGTAAAAGCTGGATATCAGCTAATCTCGTCATAAATCCGCATAGAATAAAAATAAAAAAGATTGCAATAAACAGAACTCTTTTTTTTCGAATCATTATAAAAACACCTCGTCAACAGTTTTGACGAGGTGTTTCATAAATAAACATTATGTTTTTTATTTTATCCCAGCCTTAACGGGCAGTAAGACTCTCACAAGGTTCTGTAAATTCAAAGTAGTTAAGTGGGAGATCAACTGTCCGTAAAGATCCGACCAATAGAACACATACTAAATTCGCCACTTCACGCGAACAACGTATGTATGACCCTCATCGTGCGGGCCTCAACTAACCATCAGTGGGGAAACAGCCTCCCCCCACTGATGGAAGTTTCACTGTACGCTTGTAATTTTTACTCTCATTTCACCCGCAGGGATTTGAACAGTTACTTCATCCCCTATTTTTCTGCCTAACAGGCTTTTTGCAATAGGTGAATCATTTGAAATTTTTCCATCAAGCGGATTTGCTTCTGCACTTCCGACAATTGTATATGTTTCTTCTTCACCATCTGGAAGTTCAATAAATGTAATTGTTTTTCCAAGTGATACTACACCAGCATTTGATCCATCTTCTACAATAATTTTCGCATTGCGGATCATATTTTCTAATGTCGTTATACGGCCTTCCACAAAGGCTTGCTCTTCTTTAGCAGAATCATATTCAGAGTTCTCGGATAAATCTCCGAAACTTCTCGCAATTTTAATTCTTTCCACCACTTCTTTACGCTTAACCGTTTTCAAATATTCAAGCTCTTGTTCAAGCTTCTCTTTACCTTCTTCTGTCATTGGAAACACTTTGTCTTGTGCCATATTGACTTTCACTCCTTCTAGTAAACTTCCCCATTTGCTTTTTTATGTATCATGTACTGCTTCCAGCAGGGATATAACTATTATGTATAAGGCTTACAAATATTCTCAGATGCAGTAGATACGAAAAAAGATAGTAAAAAAGTAAGGGCAATAATTTGCCCTTCTCTTTCACTATTTATTCTAACTACATTGAAAGGTGAATTTAAAGCATAAACAAGCTTATACATAATATGGTCACAGTACTCTTTATCTATGCTATATTATTACAAAAATGCATATTGTTCAACATTTGTTTCAATTTTTGTTAACTTTAACAAATTAACCAAAATATCTCAATGCATTTATATCCCTTTTCTCATCATATTATTCGGGAATACTTTATAGTCTACCTTAAATTTCACAATTTGTAACGGATGACGGGCAACATCGATTTCTCTATTTTTTTCATCCCAGATTTCCTCTATTTTTTGTGTGAAATTTTCAATCTCAGGGCCGAAGAATTCTACTTCATCACCTGGTTTAAAGTAATTACGCTGCTGTAAAGTAACAATTCCAGTTTCCTCGTCGTAATCCAGCACTAGACCTACAAAATCAAATTCTGACTTTTTGCCGCCATGATCACCGAACATCTGCTCTTCAAATCCCGGGACACCTTCAAAAAATGCGGAAGCAGTTTCACGATTTGCACATTTAGCTAGCTCTTTCAGCCATTCAGGATGAATAACAAAATTGTCAGGATCTGCACAATAAGCATCAATTACTTTTCGGTATACACTCACAACCGTCGCAATATAATGAATTGATTTCATTCTACCTTCAATTTTTAAACTGTCAATACCTAGTTCGATCATTTTCGGTATTGATTCGATAAGATTAAGATCTTTTGGGCTCATCGCAAATGGTGCATTACCTTCATTAAGAAGAGATACTTCTTCGTTATCTTCTAAGCTGAATAATCCATAATCCCACCGGCACGACTGACAGCATCCGCCTCGGTTAGAATCCCGCGCAGTCATATGATTACTTAATGTACAACGGCCGGAATAAGCGATACACATTGCACCGTGAATGAATGCTTCAATTTCTATATCGACTTTTTCCTTCATTTCCTTAATCTCTTCCGCACTCGTTTCACGAGCCAGCACGACACGTTCCAATCCTTCTTCTTTCCAAAACTGAACAGCTTTCCAGTTTGCAAGTGATTGCTGTGTACTTAGGTGTACTTCGAGCTTTGGTGCCACTCGGCGGCAAGTCTCGATAATAAATGGATCTGCGACAATAATTCCTGTTACGCCAGCTCCTTGTAAACTTTGTAAATATTCGTCTAAACCGTCCATATTTTCATTATGGGCATAAATATTCGTCGTTACATAAATATGTGCACCATATTTTTTTGCAAACTGAACACCTTCAGCCATTTCTTCAATTGTGAAGTTACCTGCATTTGAACGCAGGCCAAATTCCTGTCCACCGATGAAAACAGCATCCGCACCGTAGTGAACAGCAATTTTTAATTTTTCCAAATTACCAGCTGGTGCAAGTAATTCCGGCTTTTTCGTAATGACCCGTTTTCCATCAATAATAGTGGAGATTTTATCTGTTAAGGCTACCATCGTTTCTCCTCCTTAATAGACTGTTTCTTTAAAGAAGAAACCAGTATCTAGCCGCCTGTTTATTGGTTGGATTTCTTCGATTTCTTCTAAAAGGTCGTCTTTTATTTCATTATATTTCTCATTATCTTCTGCACATAAATCAATCGCCTGTCTATATTTCTTCGTTACTTCTACAATATATTCAGAAGATTTTAAAATACCGTCTATTTTGAATGAATTAATTCCAGCTTCCATCATTTCTTCTAATTCATCGATAATACAAATATCATTTGGACTCATAATATGTGTTCCATTTTCATCTTCAAAAATTGGATATTTATTATCTCTTTCATCGTCTACTAAAAACATGTTTTTATTTTTTCTGCGGTTTTCTATTTCTAATGCTTTTCCTTGATATTCAAAATAATTTCCGAGCAAAGTACGCTTCGATTGGAACATGCACGTCATTCCATGTACCTGAACTTCAATCTCTACTTCTGCATTTTCTTTCGTTTCAATGATCGCATCCATGCTTAACTCACGAGCCAGCACCGCTCGTTTCGCACCTTTTCTTCCCCAATAATTACATGTATACCAGTTTGTTGCCGTCGTCTCTGTATTCCAATGCAGCTTCATATCAGGTGCCACTTCTCTCGCTGTCATTAGTACAGCCGGATCACCAAACACGACTGCATCTACAGAAACCTCATTTAAAAATGAAAGATAGTCAGCCAGTTCATCTACTTTTTCATTATGAAAAATTGCATTCATTGCAACGTATACTTTCTTGCCTGCTTTATGAGCAATTTGAACCGCCTGCTTTATATCATCACGGCTAAATTCTCCAGCTAGACGAAGTCCGTATCTTTGCTCGCCTACAATAAAAGCATCCGCACCAGCTTCAATTAATTTTTCCATGTCTGCCAGTTCTATAGGTGTAACTAATAATTCCGGTTTCTTCAATTTATATTCACCTCAAACTAATTACTTCAATCTGCTAATCGCTATACCGTCACCGATAGGTATAATCGTTGTTTCAAAATTTGGATGAGAATAAAGCCATTTATTATACGTATCAATTTTACGTGCAAGCTGTCTTACATTTCTGCTGCTGAGCTCTGATTGTTCTTTCGCAACAAAGCCTTTAAATAAAACATTGTCAGTAATAATTAATCCGTTCGGAGAGAGCATTTGCTCATAAATAGAAAAAAATCGTTTATATTGTGCCTTTGCCGCATCAATGAAAACGACGTCAAATGGACCATATGGCTCGATTTTATCCTCAAGCTCCAACCCATCTCCTAATAAAATCTTAATCCTGTCACTCAAACCAAATTTTTCTATATTTTGTAATGCTGTATTATATCTATCTTCATTCAGCTCGACTGTTACAATTTGAGCCTCTTCTAATTTCAAAGCCATCCTTATCGCTGAATAACCGATTGCTGCACCAATCTCCAAAATTTTTGCAGGTTTTTGCATCGTTAAAAGAAATAATAAAAAGTCGATGCCTATTTTCTCCATAATCGGCACATCATGCTCTTCTGCAAAATGTTCAATTTCTTTAATGGATTCCAGTTGGTCAGGGATAAGGCTTTCTAAATAGAGTTCCATTTCTTTTTCTAACATGTTTGTCTCCCTCGGCTTTAACAATGGTGTTTTCGTTCAATATTTGCGATAAATGGTAGCATCCTCGCAATAACTCGATATATTTTATCACAACAAGAAAGGGAAAGCGAATGTTATTCACGATCCCTTTTCTGCTTTATCTTGATTTGTAATATGTTTTGCTTTTTCCTTATTATGCTCTTGTAATGTTTTCGTGAAAATGACTTCCCCTTCTTTTGTTGCTAAAAAATAGAGGAAATCTGTTTGTTCCGGCTGTAATGCTGCTGTTAGTGACATCTCACCGGCATTTGCAATCGGTCCTGGAGGCAGTCCCTTATTTCTGTACGTATTATAAGGAGAATCCACTTCTAAATCTTTGTATAAAACACGGTCTTTATGCTTTCCTAAAGCATAAAGCACAGTAGGGTCTGTTTGCAGCGGCATTTCTTCATCTAAACGATTATAAAAAACACTCGAAATTTTTTCCCTGTCAGCCTTTGCTGTTGCTTCTTCTTCAATTAAAGAAGCCATCGTTAAAAATTGGTGAACAGTTAAATTATTTGGTTCAAGCTCTCCATAATACTTACTTACGATTTTACTTGTCTTTTCAACCATCGGGTCAATTATTTGTTCCAAAGTCGGTTTTTCTTCGTAATAAAAGTATGTGGCAGGAAATAAATAACCTTCTAAAGCATATTTAATATTATTTCCATAAATTTCATCTGTTAGTATATTTGGATATTCCTTCTGAAGAGATTGTATAAATTTTTTATCTGTTAATTTTTTTAGAATTTCATCTTCAGGATACGATGTTTTATTTGAAATTATTTTTGCAATTTCAGTAATCTGTCTTCCTTCAGGGATCGTTAACTGAAAAATGGCTTGGTTTGTTACCTTTCCATCTTTTAATCCATTTATAATATCTTGGAAGGACATCGCTTTTGTAAATGTATATTTTCCGGCTTGAAAACCTGATTCATTTTTAAACTTCACATAGTACCTAAAAATTTTCTCATCTTTAATAAGACCGTTTTCTTTTAATATTTTAGCAATGGACGATACAGAAGAACCGATCGGAATGGATACAGTAATTTGTTTATTATTTGACGGGTCCACCGGTTTCAGCGCTGAATTTATATACAAATAACCGCCCCCGATAATTCCTGAAAATACAATTAACAAAACGATAAAAATTGTTAACACGATTTTACGTACAATTTTTGCCTCTTGCTGTTTCTCAAGAATTTTCTTTTGGAACAAGTCTTTGTCTGAATCTTTTTTTGACATTTATACCCTCCTCTCACCCCAACTATTATACTACAACGTTCTATTTTTTTCGGCAATTATTTTAAAATTAAAAGGGAGCTGCAAGACCGATGTCTGCAACTCCCTTTTAAATCAATGATTATTCCTCTTCTTCATCTAAAAATGTATTTAACATTTCTTCGACTAAATCCCATTCCTCTTCTGTTTCAATCGGCTCAAGCTCTCCGTCTTCACCGTCAGCACTTGGGCTGAAACTTGATGCATGGATTTCCATTTCTTCTTCATCATCATTATCACTGCCTAATGGATAATAAAGAACATATGATTTATTAAACTCTTCTGATTCAAATGTAAATAAAACTTCACAAAGCTGTTCATTTCCATCCTCATCAATTACTGTAATTTGCTTTTCACCGTGTTCCATTTCTTTCACCTCTAATTTTTAATTTAAACTGTCTAAATAACCTTGTAAAATCATTACAGCAGCCATTTTATCAATTACTTGCTTTCGCTTTTTGCGACTGACATCAGCTGAAATTAACATTTTCTCTGCTGCCATCGTCGTCAAACGTTCATCCCATAAAATAACTGGCAAGGAAAAGCGCTTCTCTAAAATAGCAGCAAACGCATTGCTCGCTTCTCCCCTTGGACCGATTGAACCATTCATATTTTTAGGCATCCCTAAAATAATCTTTTCGACTGAAAATTCACTTATTATATCGGCAAGCCGATTTAAACCATAGTTTCCGCCTGCTTCATCTATTTTAATCGTTTCAATTCCTTGTGCTGTCCAACCTAATTCATCACTAATTGCGACACCAAGGGTTTTCGAGCCTAAATCCAATCCTAAAATTCGCATATTTTGCCTCTCGAGTTTTGTATGAAGGAAAAGAACATTTACCCGTTTCCTTCATACTTAATAAATGCGTTATACACCATTCCTTTTTTGTAAGTAAGATTTTACAAGTTCCTCAATTAACTCATCGCGCTCGAGTTTTCTAATAAGGTTTCTTGCATCACGATGGCGTGGGATATATGCTGGATCTCCTGATAATAAGTAGCCAACAATTTGATTAATAGGATTATATCCTTTCTCCTTTAACGCATCGTAAACAGTATAAAGAACCTCATTTACATTTGTTTCTGCCGAGTCATCAGAAAAATTGAATTTCATTGTTTTATCAAAGGAACTCATCTGTGCACCTCTTTCTAAAGATTCACAATTAAAGTAATTGTCGGAACCTGTATGTCGATTCTTACCTACATTCTACACTAATTGACAAATTTATAAAACGGATTTTACCCATTCTTCGACATAGTTAAGAGCTTCTTCCAATTTTTCGATGTCTTTTCCGCCAGCTTGGGCCATATCTGGACGTCCGCCGCCTTTTCCTCCACAACGCTCAGCAACTTCTTTTATTAGTTTACCAGCATGGTAACCTTTTTCAACTAAATCATTTGTTACTCCTGCTGCTAGGTTAACCTTTCCATCATTTCCCGCTCCAAGAACAACAATAGCCGATCCAAGCTTATTTTTCAAGTCATCAAGCATTGTTCTTAGACTATTCATATCTTTTGCGTTTACTTTACTCGCGAGTAAAGTAACACCGTCAACTGTTATTGCACGGTCAATAATATTTGCAGTTTCCACATTACCAAGCTTCGCTGTTAATGATTCATTTTCACGCTGAAGATTACGTAAATCACCTTGTAAACTCTCAATTCGTGTTACAACGTCTTTTGGATTCGCTTTTAATTGCGTCGCAGCTTCTTGTAAAACATGAAGCTGGCTGTTTATTAATTCATACGCGCCTTTTCCTGTAGCTGCTTCAATCCGTCTAGTACCCGCTCCAATTCCTGTTTCTGTTACTATTTTAAACAGACCAATTACTGAAGTATTCTGTACGTGACAGCCCCCGCAAAGCTCTAAACTGTAATCGCCAACTTGAACAACACGAACAACTTCGCCGTATTTCTCACCGAATAAAGCCATTGCTCCCATTGCTTTAGCCTCTGCAAGAGATTTATTTTCAATCTCTACTTGAATGCTGTCCCAAATTTTATTATTTACGATTTCTTCAATTTGAGTAATTTCCTCAGGCTTAACTTGTCCAAAATGAGAGAAGTCAAAACGAAGACGATCAGCTGTTACTAATGATCCAGCCTGATTTACATGATCACCTAAAACATCTTTTAAAGCCTGGTGCAGTAAATGTGTAGCCGTATGATTTTTAATAATTCCACTGCGATTCGTTTCATCTACTTCCGCTGAGACGATATCATCTGTTTTTAAGAAGCCGCTCTTAATAATGACATTATGAAGATTTTGCCCGTTTGGTGCTTTTTGGACATCTTTCACAAATGCTTTTACATGCTCATTTGAAATGATTCCTTCATCTGCGATCTGTCCACCGCTTTCCGCGTAGAAAGGTGTTTCACTTAAAATAATTTGAACTTCATCACCATCATTCGCCTGTTCCACAGTCTCTCCATTTTTCACAATTACTAGTACTTTAGAGTTTTCAACAGATAGCTCACTGTAACCGACAAACTTGCTCTCTACTTTTATTTCTCCTAAAACTCCGCTTTGCACTTGCATAGAGTCAACATCTTGACGAGCATTTCTTGCACGTTCACGCTGTCTTTCCATTTCTTGTTCAAAGCCTTCATGATCTACTTTCATTTCTTCTTCTTCTGCGTATTCCTCTGTTAATTCAACTGGGAATCCGTATGTGTCATATAATCGGAAAACATCTTCACCAGGAATAATATTTTGTCCGCTATTTTTCTGCTTCTTAATAACTTCTGCTAAAATTGCAAGCCCGTCATTTAATGTTTCATGAAAACGTTCTTCTTCATTTTTAATTACTTTTTGAATAAATTCTGTTTTCTCTTTTACTTCCGGATAGAAGTCAACCATAATTTCAGCAACGACTGGAACTAATTCATACATGAATGGACGATTAATGCCGATTTGTTTCGCATATCTCACTGCTCTTCGAAGTAATCTTCGCAGCACATAACCACGGCCTTCATTAGAAGGAAGAGCACCATCGCCAATTGCAAAGCTAACAGTTCTAATGTGATCAGCGACTACTTTAAATGCTGTATCTTTCTCATTATCTTTCCCATATTTCTCTCCTGATACCGCTTCAGTCGCTTCAATGATAGGCATAAATAAGTCTGTATCAAAGTTCGTTGGAACATTTTGAATAACAGAGACCATTCTTTCCAGTCCCATACCTGTATCAATATTTTTCTTTGGCAGCGGAGTATATGTTCCGTCAGGATTATGATTGAACTGAGAAAATACAAGATTCCAAACTTCAAGATAACGCTCATTTTCCCCACCTGGATATAATTCAGGATCTTGCGGGTCATTGCCGTATTCTTCGCCGCGATCATAGAAAATTTCTGTATTCGGTCCGCTTGGTCCTTCTCCAATATCCCAAAAGTTTCCTTCTAAGCGGATAATTCTCTCTTCCGGTATACCAATTTTATCTCTCCAGTAATCATATGCTTCATTATCTTCCGGATGTACTGTAACAGATAGACGCTCAGGATCAAAGCCGATCCATTTCTCGCTCGTTAAAAACTCCCAAGCCCATTCGATCGCTTCTTCTTTAAAATAATCACCGATCGAAAAGTTTCCAAGCATTTCGAAGAAAGTATGATGACGCGCTGTCTTTCCGACATTTTCAATGTCATTTGTTCTTATCGATTTCTGCGCATTACAGATTCTTGGATTGTCAGGAATAACACGTCCATCAAAATATTTTTTTAATGTCGCAACACCACTATTAATCCAAAGCAATGTTGGATCATCATGCGGAACGAGAGGGGCACTCGGCTCCACAGCATGTCCTTTTTCTTTAAAGAAATCTAAATACAGTTGTCTTACTTGAGCAGATGTTAAAAACTTCATTATGCTCCTCCTTATATTTATATGTACATTGGGGCACGTAAACGCTAATAATCAAAAAACTCCCGTCCAAGTGTAAAGAGTTCTCCATCTTTATCACAGGGACGAGAGTTGCTCGCGGTACCACCCTGATTATAAATACTGTTTTAGTACTTACATCTTCATTAACCATAACGCGGTTGTTAACGGCAGGTTTTGCCTGCACTCTGGAATAGCCTTCTGTTACACGAAAATCTAGAATCTCTTTCAGCCTAAGGAAATCCCTCTCTAAAGACACAATATAACATACTCGTTCCATCATCGTATTAATATATATTCTAAGGTGAATTATAGACAAAGGATCGGCTGTTTGTCAATGTTGCCTTTTTAATTTCAACATATGAATAGTAACTACTTTTAAGACAGCTAAAATTGGGACTGCGAGCATTAAACCTATCACACCACCGATTTCTCCTCCAGCTAACAGAGCAAACATTAAAATAACGGGGTGCATACGCAAACTTTTGCCGACGATTAACGGTCCTAATATATTTCCTTCTAAAAACTGTAAAGCAAAAATAATAATGACAACGATAATGACTGATTTTGTTGACATTGTTGCTGCAATAATGACTGCTGGAACTGCTCCAATAACTGGACCAAAATATGGGATAATGTTAGTCAATCCAACAAGGATACCTAATATAAGAGAATATTTCAGATCAAAAAACCAGAAAAATAGCCATGCAAGTGTACCGATAATAAAGCAGACAAATAATTGTCCTCTTATATAGTTTCCAAGAGACTGGTCAATATCTTTTATAAATTCGATTGCCTCACTCCGCCATTTCCGTGGTGTTAAATACCATGCAGCCTTTTTCATTTGATCATAATCTTTCAGCATATAAAATACTAGGAAAGGAATGATCGCGAGGACAATTAAGTAATCGAATATTCCTCTTAAAAAATTAATGAGTTTCTCCACCAGTTCAGAAACCCATAATTCCAAGTCAATAAATAATTGATCAATTCTTCCATGGATACCCTCAGGCCAACGATTTGTCTGATCTCTGATTGATTCAATCCACAGTTCGTAATTGCTTGTAAACTGTGGGAGACTTTCAGATAAATCCCTTAACTGAATGACTAATAGCGGAATTCCTCTATAGAAGCCATAGCCTACTAAACCAAAAAATAAAAAGTAAATAATTAAAATGGATAACGTCCTTGGAAGGCCGGTCTTTTGTAATTTCCCGATAACCGGGTGAAGAAGATATGTAATAAAAGCGGCGACTAAAAGTGGATAAAATATTGCTTCAAACATAATAAAAAATGGGCCCCAAATAAGACTCAGTTTAAGAAAAACATAGATAGAAAGGAGGCTTAGTAAAAGAATTGCGATTTTCAATAACCATTTAATATGTTTTTCCTTCATTTTTATCCCCCTTTTTAACTATCTTTTTTTAAAACGGCTGGATTTATTCACATAAAGTGAAACTTCTATCAGTGGGAGTTTTCATGCGTCCCCC
>NZ_BCVG01000100.1 GCF_001591625.1 Metabacillus fastidiosus NBRC 101226 | reverse complement strand
TGGCTTGTTTGCTCGTAAACTTTTCGTTCAAATGGGAAATATGATTTAATCGATTAGTTTAAAAATGAAATTCCCTTAACTTCAATTTCTTTATGAAATTGAATAGCTTACTGATTTTTTACCCGTGATCGCTTAATAAAGAATGCTAAAATCCATGCTACAAATGCGATTCCGGTTGCAACAATGAAAGCATCATTAATTCCGTCAATTGTTGCTTGCTGCATTGTTTGTCCATACATTAAAGAAGTTGTAAGTTCTGTTCCTGCTGCTCCCGGCAAGTGAGTGTAACCTGATAAGAGATGAGTAAGTTCTGAAAACTTACTGGATATAAAAGAGTTGGCACTTGTGACGGTATTCGTATACTCTCCAAAATGAACCCCTTGTCTAGTCGACATAACAGTAACAAGAAGGGCTGTCCCGATACTGCCGGCAACCTGCCTTGCTGTATTTGATGCTGCAGTCCCATGTGAACCTAAGTGGGGAGGCAGCTGGTTAAGGCCTTCCGTCATAACAGTCATCATAATAAACGACATACCAAACATTCTTAGTACATAAAGAAGCATGATATGGCTATAGCTTGTTGTCATACTTAGAGTGGTAAATTGCCATGTTGTAATAACAGTAATCGTTAAGCCGACTACCGCCAGCCATTTTGCACCGAATCTGTCAAAAAGAGCTCCTGAGATTGGTGACATAATTCCCATTATGATAGCGCCTGGGAGCATCAATAGCCCTGATTCCAATGCAGTATAGCCACGAATATTTTGTAAATAAATTGGAAGTAAAATCATTGCACCAAACATAGCCATATTAACGATCATACTAATAATCGTTGTTAAGGCGAAAATATCATATTTAAAGACCCGTAAATCAAGCATTGGCTTATCGGTAGTTAATTCTCGCCATACAAAAGCAGCTAAAGAAATGATTCCGATCGTTAGTGAAATGATAACGCTCGCACTGGTCCAGCCATCATTTCCAGCTTCACTAAAACCGTATAATAAGAAGCCAAAGCCTAAAGTTGAAAATAAAAATCCCGGAAAATCAAATTTAGGATTCGTTACTTTCGTTACGTCCTTCATCCATAAAAATCCAAGGATTAAATCAAGAACTCCGATTGGAATAACAATATCGAACAATAACCTCCATGAATAATGTCCAATGAGCCAGCCGGAAAGAGTTGGACCGACTGCAGGAGCAAATATGATGACAATCCCCATGATTCCCATTGCTTTCCCTCGCTTCTCTGGAGGGAATAACACGAAAAAAACAGTCATTAAAAGAGGCATAATAATTCCGGCACCGCAAGCCTGAATGACCCTTCCGATCATTAAAACGGTGAAGTTAGTTGATAAGGAACATACTAATGAACCAATGGTGAATAGAAAAATAGCAGCAAGGAATAGTTTCCTCGTTCCAAATTTTTCAATGAGAAAGGCGGTAATGGGAATTGCGATTCCGTTAACAAGCATATAACCCGTTGAAAGCCATTGGACTGTATTTGCTGAAATACCCAGATCATTCATAATATGCGGAATGGCGACATTCAATAATGTTTGATTGAGAATCGCAACAAACGCACCGAGCATTAAAGCTACTAGTATTTTTCGGTTTCCTGAATCTTTTTCAGTACTTGGTGCTGCTGATTTTTCCCTTCTGTCCAAACTTTCCTTCGGCTGGACATCAGCTTCGACATATTCCAATGCCGGTTCAGGAACAGCGGAATCTTTAAGCATTTCTTCTACTTCATGAGATAAATCCTGTGAAGTACTTTCTTGTAATTTTAAATCAGATGAATCAATATTATTTTTAACCTTTTCGTTTCTCATTTCTACTTGAGATTTGTTCGGTTTTTTTTGTTTCATCATCTTAAAATTGATGAAAAGTAGCAGTAAGATGCCTAAAATAACATAAACCGTGATATATATGATCATTTTATCACCTACTTATGAATTCGCACGGTTACGTTCATACCAGGAACTATCGCAACACCTTTATTATCATCGATTGATACCTTTACAGGGATGACCTGTGTAACTTTTGTATAGTTGCTTGTTGAGTTTGTGCTTGGTAATAGAGAAAATGTTCCTGCTGTTGCCAAGCCGATTTGCTGTACTTTTCCTTTTAAAGTGCTGTTAGGGAAAGCATCAACATATATATCGACATCTTGTCCCGCCTCTATGTTATCAATTTCCGTTTCTTCAATATTTGCTGTTACCCATAAGTTGTTTAAATCATAAGCTTGCGCGAGTGGAGTTCCTGTAGCAACAAATGAATCAGAAACTGCATTACTCTGTACAATTGTCCCATCAGTTGGAAGTGTGACATCCATACTTACAGAGCCCCCATTTGTGTTTGTTGCTCTAATGGTTCCAACGGTAGAATCTTTCGAAAAGCTGGAACCAACATTACCTTTCCAATCGGTTAATCTTCCATTTGCCGGAGCTGCAATAGTTACTTGTTGTCCGGCAATTTGGGCATTATCCGTCGTTAAATAGTTAACAGTTCGGTTATAGTAGAGATAAGCCTCGAAACCTCCGCCGACTAATACAACTAAAATGATAATATTCAATAAAATTAAACGTTTCGTATTCATTAACGATGTTCCTCCTCTAATGGTAGCCATGTTCCTTTTCTAATGATAACCTTGTTAAAATTAATTTATGTGGATATAATGTTTGGAAAAATAAACTATATTGTTGATTCAAAAGTGGTATTAATTTTTATCCAGGTGTTTTTTGTGTAGAAGAATTTGAATTAGTATATAATAATGATTAAATAGTTTGCCTGGATATTAGCGGTCTGTCAGCAGTAATAAGCATTTCATAAATGATGAATCATGATAAAGATAGTTTCAGTCTAATTATTTCAATAGATTGATTGAAATTCAGCTAATGAGATTCCCCTTTAACATAGCGAACTGCGTGTTACGAGCGTATTTAACTGTAAATTGGAAGTCGATGAACTTACTTACAAAGTTATTTAAACTATGTCGGGGAAGTGGAGAAACAACTTCACAGGGAACTGAAAGCTTTCATGCTTCTAAAACTAAATTCTCAAGTTTATTCTGGTCTTTGATTTTTAAATGAATGATATAAGGCGCAGCCGGCAATTAAAGCTCCGGCTGCTGCTTAATTTAGAAAGGGTGATAAGATGATTTCTTTTATCGTTGGAATGGATAGAAACAGAGTAATTGGTGTAGACAATAAATTACCGTGGCATTTGCCAGCCGATTTAGCTTTTTTTAAGCGGACGACAATGGGAAATCCAATTATTATGGGAAGAAAAACATTCGAATCAATCGGTAAAGCTTTGCCGGGAAGAGAAAATGTTATTTTGACCCGGGATGAAACGTATGAAAAAGAAGGATGTACGATTATTCATTCTGTAGACGATGTAGAAAAGTTCGCGGAACAGACAGAGAAAGAAGTATTTATTATCGGCGGAACGGAAATTTTCAAACAGACATTCGATGTAGCCGACCGTCTCTATATTACTTTCATTGATGAGGAATTTACCGGCGATACATTTTTTCCGGAGTTTCATAATGATGAATGGGAGCTCGTTTCAGAGGAAAAAGGGATAAAAGATGAGAAAAATCCTTATGATTATTACTTCCGAGTATATGACCGGAAAAACAGCTAAAAAAGGTCTGGATGATAAATCCAGACCTTTAATATTTATGTTATGGAAGTAAATAAAACAGTACAGAGAAAAAGTGAAGCACTGTTCCTGCTAAAACGAATAGATGCCATATTGCATGGTGAAATTTAAATCCTCGCCAAACATAAAATACAGCACCGACTGTGTAAAGAATACCGCCAGTGACGAGCAATACAACTCCATTATATGGAACACTTTGCACGATATGATTCCACGCAAAAACGATTAGCCAGCCCATGACAACATACAGAACTGTCGAGAAAAAGATAAATTTTTTCACATAAAATGTTTTGAAAATCGTTCCGCCAATTGCCAGTCCCCATACAATGCCAAACAATGTCCAGCCTAGCCAGCCTTTCACCGCTATAAATAAAAACGGTGTATACGTACCTGCGATAAAAAAGTAAATAGCGGAGTGATCAAGAATTTCAAACAGATCTTTTGCCTTTCCGGCAGGGAAGCTGTGGACTAATGTAGAGCATGTATAAAGTAAAAACATTGTTACGCCAAATAATGTGAAACTTACGATATGCCATGCATCCCCGTAGCTTGCTGAAAAGACAATTAAGAGAACAAGAGCCGCAATGCTTAATAAGCTGCCGATTCCATGTGTAATGGAGTTAGCAATTTCTTCGCCTTTTGAAAAAGTATGAGTTTCTCCCAAGTATAATGCTCCTTTCCATAAAACATTTCTATATTTAGCTTACCACTTGTTCCGGCATTTTAATATGGGAATTAGTATATGGCGGGATTTTATAAGAAGGGAGGACTTTTGGAGCATGTCTAAATATGATATAGTAAAATTTTTCACTATTTAATAAGTGTAAACTTCGAAATTTTCTGTTAAACTTTATAATAGTAAACTAAAATTGTGAATATTCATGATAGAGTGTGAGATTAAATCTGGTTAGTGAAAGGGTCGTTGAAATGAAACAAGCAGTGAATGAAATGCAGAGTGTTCATGTAGAGGATATTTTAAAAGCTCATCATTTGTTAAAAGATGTAGTTATCCATACGCCTTTGCAAAAAAACGAACAATTATCTGAAAGATATAATTGTAATGTTTATTTAAAAAGAGAAGATTTACAAGTTATCCGTTCATTTAAAATTAGAGGGGCTTATAATAGAATTAAACAGCTGAGCAAAGAACAGTTGGAGCAAGGAATCGTTTGTGCGAGTGCGGGAAACCATGCCCAGGGTGTTGCATACTCCTGTAGACAGTTAGAGACAAAAGGAAAAATCTTTATGCCTTCTACAACACCGAGACAGAAAGTTTCTCAAGTAGAGAAATTCGGGAAAGAGTATGTGGAAATTATCCTGACTGGCGATACTTTTGATGATGCATTCAAAAGTGCTGTAGAATGCTGTGAAGCTGAAGGCAGTACTTTCATTCATCCTTTTGATGATTTTGACGTTATTGCCGGACAAGGAACGGTTGCAGTTGAAATTTTAAATGATACAGATGTGGAATTTGATTACGCATTAGCAGCTGTCGGTGGCGGCGGACTAATTGCCGGTGTTTCTTCTTATTTCAAAGCGATCTCTCCTTCTACGAAAATTATTGGAATCGAGCCTGAGGGAGCAGCATCTTTAGCCCAATCAAGATTAGAAGGAAAAGTAATCGAGCTGCCGAGCATTGACGGATTCGTAGACGGTGCAGCTGTAAAAAGAATCGGTGAAAAAACATTCGCTATCTCCCAGGAAACGGTTGAACGTGTTGTAAAAGTTCCAGAAGGTAAAGTATGTACGGCAATTCTTGAACTTTACAATGAAAATGCTATCGTTGCTGAGCCGGCTGGAGCACTGACGATTGCAGCATTAGATTTAATGAAAGACGAACTAAAAGGGAAAAATGTTGTCTGTATCGTGAGCGGCGGAAATAATGATATTGGCAGAATGCAGGAAATTAAAGAACGTTCTATGATGCATGAAGGGCTACAGCATTACTTTATCGTTAATTTTCCGCAGCGTGCCGGAGCGCTTCGCGAGTTTTTAGATGAAGTGTTAGGACCAACAGATGATATTAGCCGTTTTGAATATACGAAGAAAAACAATAAAGAAAAGGGACCGGCGTTAGTCGGAATTGAGCTGAAACATAAGGAAGATTATAAGCCGTTAATTGAAAGAATGGACAGAAAAGGATTCCATTATACTGAGGTTAATAAGGATAGCAATCTTTTCCATCTTTTAATTTAAAATTAAATTGTAAGGAAATTTTATTTTTGGGGGCCAAAAAGGTCCCCATTTTCTTTTTTTAAAAGGGTGAATAGTGGGTATAAATAAGAGTAAGTAAACATAGGATGTGGACTGTTTGGCAAACATTAAAATCGTAACTGATTCAACAGTTGATTTAAATAAAAATATAATAGCAGAGTTTAATATTACCGTTGTTCCGCTTCACATTACGATTGATGGTATTTCTTATCTAGATGGCGTTGATTTACAGAAGGATGAATTTATTGAAAAGATGGAAGCTGCTGATGAACTGCCAAAGAGCTCGCAGCCATCCAGCGGAAAATTTAAAGAAGTATATGATGAGCTTGGAAAAGATGGAAGCGAGATTATTTCGATTCATATGACAGGCGGGATGAGCGGTACGGTCAGATCAGCCGAAGGGGCTGCACAAATGACGGAATCTGATGTAACAGTTATTGATTCCTTTTTTATTTCAAAAGCTTTAAGTTTTCAAGTAGAGGAAGCGGCTAAAATGGCGAGAGAAGGTAAGGGGAAAGAAGAAATTATAAATAGAGTAGAAGAAATAAGGAAAAATACTTCCCTTTTCGTTTCAGTAGATACATTGGATAATCTCGTAAAGGGCGGGAGGATTGGGAAAGGGAAAGCGATGATTGGCTCATTATTAAATATTAAGCCGATTGCAAGCCTTGAAGGCGGTGTATATACACCAGTAGCCAAAGTGAGAAGTCATTCCCAAATCATTAAATTTTTAGTAAAGCAGTTTCATGAGGATGTAGAGGGGAAAACGATAAAAGCTGTTGGAATTGCACATGCTGAGGCGTATGATCTAGCAGTCCGATTAAAAAATTCTCTTTTAGAATTATATCCAGGCTGCCCGATTGATATTTCTTTGACAACACCAATTGTTTCTACACATACTGGACGGGGTGCGATAGGCTTTATGTATTTTGCTGAGTAGCAAAAGTAAAAAGTGCTAACAATGTTAGCACTTTAAATGTCTTCACTCGGCATTGGTGTTGGTGTCGGTTCAGCAAAGCCTTTCTTATATTGTTCGTCAATTTCTGTACGAATCTCTTTAATCGACTTTCCTTTTTGATAATCAACGATGGCAGCTGCCGCAATATTTAAACATACTTCACATTTTGTGCCATGGTCGTCCCAAATAATTTTCCCATTCTCTTTTCGCTCTTTAATAAAGCAATGGTCATTATTTTTATGGCCGACAGTGGAGCCGCATCCGCAATAACAAGGAATATACTGCAGCAGTTCTCCATTATGAGCTACAGCAGCATAAATAGTCCGCATATCTTCCGGCTTGTCATCAAGAAAGGAAGGAAGCTCTGAGGCGCTCGCTGTCTCTTCACGAATATCACCCATTGAATGCTCTTCGTGATCCGCGTGCTGTTCAGATTCTTTTTCCGGCTGCCCGCATGCAGTTAAAATAGTAATACAAATAATACTTATACAAAGAAATAACCGTTTTAACATATCATTTCACACCTTCTTTTTTTCTCATAATAACTTTAACATAAATTAGGAGTGAAATACTTTTATATTATGAAAGATTCATGTAATTTCCTCCCCTCTAAATAAAGAGAAAATGGTATAATCAGTTTTTTAAGACGGAGAGAGTGAGTGAGTGAAAATGAAAAAAATATTTGCTGTTATCATTTGTTTTCTTTTAGCGAGCTGTTCTTTACCGGAACATACATCGGCTTTATTAACGAAAAAAACGGAAATAGAAATAAAAAGAAATCCGCCTGCCTTCTTTATTGCGCGAAATATAAATATTGTTGCATTAGGGGATTCGCTTACAGAAGGTGTTGGAGATGGTACAAAGCAGGGCGGATATGTCGGCAGAATTGAAAAATCATTGCAAAACGAAGAAAGAGTTAAAAAGCTCGAAGTTGATAACTTTGGTGTAAAAGGCTATAAGACGACAGATCTTTTGGATAAATTGAAGGAAAGAAAAGTAAGATCCAAGCTGGAAAAAGCTGATATTATCGTCTTGTCCATTGGCGGAAATGACGTGATGAAAATAGTCCGCGGAAATATTTTATCATTGGATTTTAAATTATTTCAAAAAGAACAAAAGACGTATGAGAAAAGGCTGGCACGCATTATAGGGGAAATTCGGAAGAAAAATAAAACTGCTCCTATTTATTTTGTCGGTTTGTACAATCCATTTAAATATACAATACCAGAACTGACTGAACTGGATATCGTCGTAGATAAGTGGAACAAGGCTACGGATAATATATTAAAAGAAGATGAAAAAGCAAAATTTATACCGATAGCTGATATTTTTTCATTGGAAAATGAGGAGCAGTTATTATATAAAGATGCTTTTCATCCAAATGAAATAGGCTATACTTTAATCGCAGAGCGCGTTTATAAAGCTATATATGAAAATAGCAGATAATACTTAATATTCATATTTTCATATATAGGTATAGATATAATATAGATTGATATTCTGATATATATGTAATAAAAACCTAGTATAGTGCACGATTTTTAGCTCATCCATTTGCAAGCTCTGCTTGCAAATGCCTTTCAGCCTTTGCTGAAAGGGCTCAAATGTATAAAAAGGAGAAGAAAAGCTTGCTTCTCTCTCCCTTTTTATACATTTGAGTGAGATGAGCTAAAAATCGAACATAGTATGACTGTAATACTATGTTTGAGGTAATAAATTAGTCATACTATCTTGTGGAAAAAGATTAAGCAACATTTACATACGATATAATAAATGGATGAATGATTTTAACTGAATTTTATAGTGTGAATTTGTTTTCAGTTATGTATTTATAAAAATAAACAGAAAGACTTGAGGTGAGACTGATGGGGAAATGGAAGCTTGCTTTTATGATCTTATTAGCATGTAATATTTTATTCGTTGTCATTATTACCGGACTCATTTTCTCCTCTGGTAATACGGGAAATGATATTGCAGGAAAATCAGAAAAAGTTGATTCGGTTCCAGTATTTGTCCAGACCGATAAAGAATCACTTACTGTATTAGTCAATGATTATTTAAAAAAGGAATCGAACAGCGAAAAGCTGGAGTACCATGTTAATTTAAAAGATGAAGTATATTTAAGCGGAGCTGTTAAGGCATTTAATAGTAAAATTACAATGGAAATGGTATTTCATCCGGAAGTGATTAATGAGCAGACGATGAGATTCTATGTGAATGAACTTTCGATCGGCAAGCTGAAATTACCAATTGCCTATGTGTTGAAATATATGGAAAGTGAATATAATTTTCCAAAGGCAGTAAATATTAATTCGAAGAAAAAATATATTGATGTTCATTTAAATGAACTTACATTCAACTCGAATATGAGTGTTCATGTTGATTCATTTGATTTAAAAAAGGATGAGATTGCATTCTTTCTCTTCATGCCTGTTAACGAGTAAAATGTTAAAAAAATAAGAAATCGAATGGAGAAATGCATTTAATTTTGGAAGGGTGCTTGACGAATTTACGAAAATCATTGAAAATTAGTAAGTACATACGTCAAATGAGAAGAGAAGAAATGCTTTTTGGCTGAAATAGGAGTGAACTTATGAAAAACATTTTTGGAATTGCAATCATTGTCACTACTTTATTGGCAATTTACTTCGGGGGTGTTGCTTATATGCAATACACTGATGAAAAAATGGATGAAGTATTTTTAAATATCGGATATTGTGCATTATTTTTGAGCTGTGCTGTGTATTCATGGCATTTAAGAGAAGAAAAACAAAATAATAACTAAAAAATGAGAGGGAAATGATAACCCTCTCATTTCATTTTCGCTAATTAAGAACCGCTTTCTTCTTTTTCCTCTGTTGCATCTCCAGCATCTTCAGTGTCTTCCGCTTCTTCCGTATCTGCATCTGTTTCTTCTGTTTTTGTACCGTCGTTTTGAGTGTCTTCTGTGTTGTTACATGCAGCCATTAAAAATACAGCAAGTAATGATGCCCCAATTTTTAATAATAAACTCTTTTTCATGAAAATTTCCTCCCATGTAACAAAAATATATTCACTAGTTTGTACTAGCTTAATTTAATCATAATAAAAATACAGGGCATGTATATGCTTTTTACAGAAATAGAACAATACTTTAAAAAATTAATATTTCCTATAAATTAGTTTAACAAATTTTACTAAAAATTATTATGAAAATAGGTAATTGGAAAGTTTCTAAAAAAGAAAATTGGACGGAAGTAGGAGATTATTACTTTTGAGGAGAAAAAGAAAAGCTGCCCCAATACTATCGTGGACAGCTTCTCTTCTAGAAAAAATATTAGGACTGCTGAAGCTTTTGAAATAATCGAATGAAAACCTCTATTTCTTCATCGGTGAAATGAGTAAATTTGCTTAAAAGGAATTCTGTTTTCCTTTTTTCGTACCGTTGTACGATGCTTTCTCCTTCAGCAGTTATATGTATATCAACAATTCTGCGATCTCGGTCAGAACGAACTCTTGTAATCCATCCTTTTTCAATAAGTGTATCAGTGACAGCAGTTATATGGCTTGCAGATACATCTAAAGATTTAGACAGATCTGAAGCTTTTTTGGCACCGTTTTCAAATAAGTTTTTTAAAATAAAAAACTCATTCCTTGATAATTCTTTATCATAAACTGTGTTTAATTCATGTCGTAATTTTTTAAATACGCTCCGTATAAGCGCTTCCATTTCAAACATTTTCTCCTGACGATTTTCCAATCTTGTCTTCCCCCGTCCCAATGTAAAAATAGTGCTCTAAATTTAGACTAAGGAAAGTTAGCCGATGTGTCAAGACACTAAAGGTAAAACATTATGGAAGATAGGAAGTTTCATGTATAATAAGAGCACCAGATTTTTTAAGGAGGTTTCTTTTTATGACAGAAAAAAATCTTGAATTAGCTACCTTTGCGGGAGGATGCTTTTGGTGCATGGTGAAGCCATTTGCTGAAATGCCAGGCATCATTAATGTCGTATCAGGATACACAGGCGGACATAAAGAAAATCCTACGTATGAGGAAGTTTGTACGAATACAACAGGTCACTTGGAAGCAGTACAGATTACATTTGATCCAGAGAAGTTTCCATATGAGGAGCTTTTACAGTTATACTGGCAGCAAATTGATCCGACTGATGCGGGTGGACAATTTTATGACCGTGGGGAATCGTATCAAACAGCTATCTTTTATCATTCGGAAGAACAAAGACAGCTGGCTGAAAAATCAAAGCAGGATCTTGAACAAAGCAATCGCTTTAAAGACCCGATTGCAACGAAAATATTGCCTGCAAAGCCATTTTATCCTGCTGAAGAATATCATCAGGACTTTTATAAAAAGAGTCCAGCAAGATATAATTCTTACCGGACTGGATCTGGAAGGGACCGTTTCATAAAAGAGCATTGGAATGAGGATAAAAAAGCGGACTTAAAGCAAAAGCTGACACCAATGCAGTATGAAGTAACACAAAATAATGGAACAGAGCCTCCATTTTATAATGAATTTTGGAATAATGAAAAGGAAGGTATTTACGTCGATATCGTATCGGAGAAACCGCTTTTCAGTTCAACTGAAAAATTTGATGCAGGCTGCGGCTGGCCAAGCTTTATGAAGCCGATTCATGAGGAAGAAGTAATTGAGAAAGAAGACTACACACATGGAATGACTCGTACAGAAGTTCGAAGCAAGACAGCTGATTCCCATTTAGGACATGTATTCAATGATGGACCAGGTCCTAATGGACTTAGATATTGTATTAATTCTGCTGCACTTCGCTTTATTTCAAAAGAAGATTTGGAAAAAGAAGGTTACGGTGCGTACAGTAAATTGTTTTAATAATGGAAATGTCTGCTTTTGAAATAAAGCAGGCATTTTTAAATTCTTGCTATGAACTGGGCAAATGTACGAACGATACAACCTCCCCTCTACATAAAGTAAAGAGAAATGAAATTAAGATTCAAAGGAGTGTTGTAATATGCATTGCCATTATGATTATGGATATCCTTCTGGGTATGCTGGATATGACTGTGGGTACGGATACGGACACGGGAACAGTTTTGTATTAATCGTCGTATTATTCATTCTTTTAATTATTGTTGGTGCGGCATACGTTCGCTAATATAAAAAGGCTCCGATAAGGGAGCCTTTTTATATTTTAACAGTGTATTTTTCTTAGTATATGAGTAATAGAAAATCTTTTTGTAAACTCATAATAATAAAAGGTTGACATATAATCTATCGATCTTTACCATATGTATAGGAATGGAGGAATTATTATGAGATGGGGAAATTTAGCTGAAGAAGTGATCGCAGGAAAAGTATTAACGAATGAGGAAGCACTTGAAATTTTAAATTGTTCAGATGATGAGCTTTTACTGCTTATGCACGGAGCTTTCCAAATTAGGAAGCATTATTACGGTAAAAAAGTAAAGTTAAATATGATTATGAATTCAAAATCCGGTTTATGCCCTGAGAACTGCGGCTATTGTTCACAGTCAATCATTTCGAAAGCACCGATTGATAAATATAAAATGCTTGATGAAGAAACGATTATGCAGGGAGCTAAACGTGCATATGATTTAAAAATAGGAACATACTGTATTGTTGCAAGCGGAAGAGGGCCATCGAATAAAGAAGTGGACCGTGTTGCTTCAGTCGTTAAAAATATAAAAGATACATATGGTTTAAAAATCTGTGCCTGTCTTGGAATTTTAAAACCGGAGCAGGCAAAGAAATTAAAAGAAGCAGGTGTTGACCGCTATAATCACAATATTAATACGTCAAGAGAACATCATCCATCGATTACGACGTCACATACATATGATGATCGGATTAATACGGTGGAAACGGTGAAGGAAAGCGGAATTTCACCATGTTCAGGCGTTATTGTCGGAATGAAGGAGACGCTTGAGGATGTCGTTAATATGGCATTTACTCTTAAGGAATTAGATGCTGATTCGATTCCGGTTAACTTCCTGCATGCGATTGACGGCACACCGCTTGAAGGGACAGATGAACTTAATCCGCGCTACTGTCTGAAAGTACTTGCATTATTCCGCTATGTCAATCCGACGAAAGAAATTAGAATTTCAGGAGGACGGGAAGTGAACTTAAAGTCACTCCAGCCCTTAGGCTTATATGCTGCGAATTCTATTTTTGTCGGGAATTATTTAACAACATGCGGCCAGGAAAGTACGGCTGACCATAGAATGCTTGAAGATTTAGGATTTGAAATTGAGTTTAGGGAAATGGAACAACTGACGTAATAGGATATGAGAGGAGGATGTCTAAAAGGGGAAAAACGACCCTTTCCAGACATCCTCCTGCAAGGCCCCTTTATGAAAATCCAGTAAAATTAAGGATTTTGTGGAGGGGCCTTGCAGCTTTTAAAACTTATTAAGCATTTATCCCAGCCTTAACGGGCAGTAA
>NZ_BCVG01000099.1 GCF_001591625.1 Metabacillus fastidiosus NBRC 101226 | reverse complement strand
TCAAACAGAAATATGAGAAGGCAGAGAAAGGGAAATCTGTTGATTTAACTTCTGAATATAAGGAAAAAATCGATCAGTATCTTTCATTAAAGGATTCTATTAAAGCTTTAGATGAACAGGTAAAAGAAATTGAAAATCAGATAAAAAACGAAATGAAAGATGCTGAATTGGCCTTTGTTAAGAGCTTTCAAACGGAATGGAAGCCAATCACTTCTAATCGCATTGACAGCAAAAAGTTGAAAGAACAGTTTCCTAATATTTATGAGCAAGTAGTTAAGCAAACAAGTTACCGTCGTTTTGGAATCGAGGAAATTAGCTAGGAGGGGTAAAGTTGGCAACAAATAAATCATTAAAAAACAAGCTGGCAAATACGAATAACCAGGCTCCATCTACACATAGAAAAGAACCTAAATATCAGGTTCTTTGTCAGAAGTATGTTTCTGCTTTTTGATGTGGCTTGTAATGATTTCTAGTTGATAAGAGATAAAAAGCAGTAAACCAAAGCCAGCACCAACTAAAGCGCCTTTATATTCGTAAAGAAAGTAACCGAGTATAGAACTAACAAGCATAAAAATAAAGACCATAGTATCACCTCAATATAATACTAACTCAATAGAAAAATATTGAATAGCATTAATTGGAATTTATGAGAGGAGGGCTAGAGTTAAACAAAAGAATTATTAAGTTTCCTTATGTAAGTAAAAAGACCATCGTAATGATGATCCTTACTGGAATATTATCGCACTAAGTGTGCCTGCATATTTCGCAAATAAATTTATAAAGGCAATTAAAACGCAATTAATATAACAAAAATTAATATAAGAAGAAATCCAATTAATCCAGTTATGATGTATTTTTCTAAATTAACCATTGAAACACCTCTGACTTATATATCGGAAATATTGATTTAAAGTTAAAGAAAAAAAGAGGAAATATGTTTCGAGGGAAAGTGCAAGGATATTGGATAAGAGAAGTGGGAGCTTATGTAATCCTTGCACTAATAACTGATATACCCAAGTACGATTTGAATGAAACATCTAAGTATTAATTAGTTTGAGTTATTAATTAAAATAAGCGATATATTCAGGAACAGTACAAGGAGATGTCTAATAGATTTCATAGGAGGAAATCAAACTCGGTTCTTCTTTGTACCAGCAGTTAGTATATCCAGTTTGAAGTTATTAATTCGCCTATAAAGGTACAAAGAAAAGAAAGTAGTTAATTAAGTAATAAGAAATAGTATTTTCTTTGTACCCATTAGTAGTATGTCCGAACTTTTTAAAGAAATTCATTCCATAAAAAAGCTACCTGTTCCAAGGTAGCAATGAGTAGAAAGACGTTTCTGAGTTTAATTTATTATATTCAGCTGGTTGATAAAGATGTCTAAGTATTATGCAGTGTGATTTATTAAGAGAAGAACCCTTAAGCTTCAATATGTAAAACGGCTAGCTTAAGGGCCCCCATTCTTCTCTAAAACAGGTAAGTTTGAGTGTTTCCGCACTCAAATACATTATAGGTTAAAATACCTATTTTGAGAAGTTTTAAAAGTAGTTAGAAAGATATATCTAAGTGGAATAAAGTTAAATTTATTAACCTAATTAAGCAAAATGTTTCATAAAAAAAGCGACCTATTTAAGGTCGAAATGGATGGGGAAAAATTCTTTAATTTCTTCTAAAGTCATCCCTGTACTTAGAGTAAGTGATACTAATTCTTCCCATTCTTGTTCTGAAAGTATTTCTTTTAATTTATCTAGTTCATTCATAAAAGCACCTATAAAAATATTTTATGGTTTGGTGGTAAAATCACATATGACTTAATAAGATAACTATCTGGTTTTTGAAGGATGAGAGAAAAAATTTTTTATCTCTTCTACTGTTATACCAGCGTTTAAGGCAAGTATGATTAGTTCTTCCCACTCTTTGTCTAACATGATGTCTTTTAGTTCTTTCATAGGTCCTACTATAGAAAAATTTTATAGTTGATGAGATTAATATTTAAATTATAAACATTTCACAGGTGATTACTAGTGATTAAAGGATATGTTTATAAAAATTTAATATTTCAGATATAAATAGTGAAAAAGTATTGACAAGTTAATAGTCTTATTTAATCGTTTTCGCTAAAAAGGAGTGAGGGTTTTGTATATTGTCTCTATATGAGGAAGGAGAGAAATTTCTGAAAAGAACGATCCTAAAAATTGGGGATGGAGACATTTAAATAATGCATTTTTAGTTGAAAAAGCGAAGAAACTTCAAAAGCAATATAGAGAAGAAGGTTACCGCATTCGTTTTAATAAACCGATTAGTTTTTCAGAGGGTTGTCTCTTGTAGAATTTATGAAACAAAATGATAGATCAGTTTACTAGAAAGGAGGATTTTTATTATAGCACTACTAAGAATATTACATTATCCCGGGAGTAAATGGAGTATGGCCAGTTGGATAATTTCCCACATGCCGGAACATAAGACATACTTAGAGCCTTTCTTTGGATCCGGAGCAGTATTTTTTAATAAAGGTCCTTCAATCATTGAACCTATTAATGATATGGATAGCAGTGCGGTTAATCTTTTTAAGGTAATTCGTGACTATCCAGATGAATTAGCAACTGTCAAACTACTTGAACGCTATAAGAGAAAAGAAGTACTTATATATGCTGATCCTCCTTATATTATCGAGACTCGAACGAAGAGACATTATAAGCATGAAATGACAATTGATGACCATATCGAACTATTAGAGGTTTTAGACGCTCATCCGGGACCGGTATTACTTTCCGGATATGCTCATCATATTTACGATGATCGGTTGAAACATTGGAGAAGAGAAACATTGGATGTAGCAGCAGAGGCAGGAGCAAAAAGACAAGAGGTATTGTGGATTAATCCTATGGCTGCTGAAACAGGCTTTTATCAAGAGTCATTATTTTAGTAAACAAAAGGTAGGAAGTGTTAAATAGCAGATGAAAATGTGAAATAGAAAAAGACTAGTACCATTAGGCATTAGTCTCAGCGGAAATACAATTTCAATTTAGTGAGAAAATATGTATCCTTCAAATACTTTTAGCCCTTCGGTATTTAAAACTTGTTCTACTATGGCTGGCTTATTTGGACTTTTTTCGATAACTTCTCTACATGAAATCATTATATTACTGCCAGCAATTTCGGCTAATTGATCATGAGATACACTGTAGACTATTTTCCCTAAATTAGACCATACCATTGCTCCTGTACACATTACACAAGGTTCACAGCTAGTATATAAAGTATATTCGTTAAGATCAAAGATGTTGTTTTCAGAGCAAAAAGTACGGATAAGTCCGATTTCAGCATGATGTGTAGGATCACAATAACTATTTATTTTATTTTCACCATACATCACAATTTCATTATTTTTTACTAAGATAGCACCGAATGGTTCATTTCCATCTCCTCTAGCCTTTAAAGCCATTTTAATTGCTATTTCAATAAATTGTTCATCCTTTGTCATAAATAGCACCTCCAGTTTGATGCCATTATAAGCGAAATTTAAACAGTTTGAAAATGAGTTATGTTAATACTTTAATACGCAATTCGATTATTTAAGGAAACAAAAGATAGAAGGAGTTGATTACTAGGAGAAGAAAGCAAGGATTAGACCTTGCTCATGTTAGAATCAGTCATTACTTATAAACGAGTCACACAATATCTTAGCGTCAGCAGTAAGCAAACTATAAATCTCAGGTCTATTAAATAAATCTTTATGTTTTATGTAGGTTTGTTTAGCTTGAAAATATCTAAGGTCACGAACGAACTGATTCATTTGATTTAAAATTTGCTTTTCATTAAGGTTTAGTCGGTTAAATGGAGCGTTTTGAGCCTCATCTTTAATAATCTTCACTAAATCTTGAGCGATAAAATTTAAAAGTAGATAATTTTTTGATTCTGTGACGAGTGACCAATTATGTTCAATTATAGACCGAGCCTTTGAAAGGTTGTTGTTAGTGCAACATTGATTAATATGATGTATTAAAGCTTCGATTTTCAAAAGTATCATCCTTTAGACATAGGTATATAAAACTGACATAGAAGATTATAGTATAAAGGTTAGAGATATTATATGAGTAAAATGGATTATTTTTCATGAAAATTGATAATTTTCAAAAAATATGTGAGAGATATTAGTAAACAAAAGATAGAAGGAGTTGAATTAAAATAGAGGAGGATATCACAGCAGAAGAATTTGCCGATTATGTAAGATTCATGAGGCAGTCAGTACAAATGACTCAAAGACAATTAGGGGAAGCGATCGGTTTTGAACGCAGAACAATTATGAATTGGGAAAATGGTAAATCATCACCGTTTGATGTTTATGCAGTAATTGAGTCCATTAGAAAAGAGATTAAATTAAGAATCAACGATAGGAATACATGAAAAAAGCCAGGATTACTCCTGACCAGCCAATTTAATTATACCATAGGAGTGATTCTGGTGAGACTAAAAGATATAGAAATAGATCCTAGTACTATGAGACTAGAAATTGATATAATGGAACTAAAAGGTAGCTTTGCCATTGTTTTGTGCGAAGGTAAAGCAAAGTTAACCGAATTACCTTCTCATGGTGAAACAAAGATTATTACTCATCAAGGGAAAGTGAAACGGGTTAAGTTTGATGAGGGGGAAGATTTTTGAAAGGAAGTAATAATGTTTTTTTAATTTTTTCAATAGCGTTTGGATTTTTTTTACTTTCTTGGATAAGTAGTGAGATTAAATTATCTAGTTTTTTTATTCTCGCATGTTCTTTATTCGTAGTATTCTTTTCGATGGGAGATTTATTACATCAAAGTATAGAGGATTATACTGGTAAATGGTCTCGAAGATTTGGCTTTTTTGGAATAGGTGTTTTTTATATTCTTTCTATTCCAATATCTATAATGGTTGGTTTCTCTTATTGGATTGTTAGACCAGATGAGGATACTATTGGGAAAATGAGTGATTCTTTTACTTTTATATCAATAGGATTATTATTTATATCATTTGCTCTTAAGACAATAAAAACAAATAAAACAGAGGAAAGTGATATTTGAAAGTTTAACTTAAATAAATTTTTGTTAGTTCTACCAGCTCACTGGAGGACACTGAATGAACGTATTATACGTTTGTTCAGTGTCCTTTTTGTTTTTGAAAATATTAGGAGGATGATATTTGATGAGGAAACGACATACTGATTTGCCAAAAATTAATGAGAAAGTAACAAAAAAAGAATTAGAAAAGATGCTTTTTAAGTATAGAGACTATTTAATTTCTTTACCTATTTACTTAATGCCTAAAATAACAGCTTCTTATTCAATTGTTCCTCCAAGTAATACGAATGCTTTCCATTCTAGTACGGAAGATGCAGCTATAGAAAGAATTGAATATGAGAAACTTCGTAATGATTATTTAAAAGAAATACATGATGCTGTTAATACACTTAAAGATCAGGAACGGCACATTATTATTGAAAGATATTTAAAGCATGATGAATTAGGTTATGACAGAGAGATCTGGATGAACATGGGTGTTGGGAAAACGAAATATTATGAAATTAAAGGGGAAGCAATGTTGCGCCTTGCTTTTGCATTAAAAGTAGAAGTTTATCAGAAAAGCGAGGCGAAGGCAGGATGAACCTTGTACAACCTATTAAAGATAAGGAACTACTGAAAGAAATTAAAGCTTATCTTAAAGAAAGCAATGATCGAAATTATATTTTATTCTTATTAGGAATTCACACTGGTTTACGTATTTCAGATATTCTCTCTTTAAAAGTAAAAGATGTGCAGGGCTGGGATATCTTCATTCGAGAGAAGAAGACTGGAAAGCCAAGAGAGATAAAAATGCCATCGGAGTTAAAGAGAGCTGTGCGATCTTATACAAAAGGAAGGACGAGACATGAATATTTAATTAAATCACGTATAGAGAAAAACAAGCCGATTACACGAGGCATGGCATATGTCATTCTTAATCAAATAGGAGAAGCATTTGGATTAGAAAGAATAGGAACTCACTCTTTAAGAAAAACATACGGATATCATCATTATAAAACGTTCAATGATTTAGCCTCGTTACAAATAGCTTTAAACCATAATGACATTAAGGAAACTAAGCGATATATAGGAATAGAGCAAGATGATTTAAATGAGCTTCAGCGAAAAATTAACTGGTAAGCTTCTTTTTTTACCTTATATGAATTAGCTATAAAAGAACATTGTTCAATTCATTTTTATATAGAGTTAAAAATGCTTATGCATCAAGGGATAAAATAGGTTTGGTGAATTCAACACAATCTAGGATATAGCTAATTCAAGGGGCTATTTTTAGGCGATTTTGCAACAAAAATAGATTTTCATGAAGGATCGGCTTTCGATTGATTTTAGGAGCATTACTAGGTGAATTTTGAGCGCGAACTTTTGACGAACGATTCGCGAACTAAATGCGGACACATTCTTTGAAAAAACATGCTATATTTGTAATATAAAAGATATAAAGCAATTTTATATATTTTAGGAGTTCACTTGTATTGGAATTCGTCGATAATAACTTTGGAGGCGAATTTCAAAGTAGATAAAGGAAGGCGAAGAAATGAATAAAGATTATATTATGTATGCTTCAAGGCTTGATAAACTAGAGGATTTAATAATTTCTGCTTCTAATCTTATACCTATATTAGATCCTGGTCATAAGTATATATTGAGTGAATTAGCTAATTATAAAGAGGAATTAACTGTTGTTTCTGAAAGATATCAATTCATTATAAATGAGTTGAAGAATGGTGATGTACCAGAAGTAGTCGTTGAAGAACATGAGCGTTTAATAGAAGGTATAACTTCATTTGTTCGTGGCGCTACTCTAATAAAGGACAGTATGAATGTAGAAGAGAGAAGTATTCTTTGTAAGCAGTGTGCACAAGGAGATTCTATACTAGCGATCGGTGTGAAACAAGTTGAAAAAGCGACAAAAGAAATTGGTGACAAATTAGTAGAGCTAATACAAAAATAATTTTGCAGAGCATCTCATCAGAGGTGCTTTTTCTTTTTTATAAAGTTTTCAAATTTGCTATAAAAAGAAGTTATCAAACTGGAAAAGAGGAAGTTGAGTAAAGATAGATGGAGATTAGGTTTATAGCTGTTAAATGAGTTTGTTTCCTTATCCATTGTAACGAACTCATTTATATAATATTCTTGCAAAAATTGAACGGTTTATGAGAATATTGGATAATAATCTATAGGAAATTACCAAAATTAGAAGCTGTATACAAAGGGGAATGCAGATTGAGAGAGATAGAAAAATATTTATTTCAGCCAAAGAAGTTCCAGGATATTATTCAAACAGCACTTATTGTAATTGATACGAATGTTTTACTTGCTGCTTATCAATATAGGAATATTACATTTAAAGAGTTACTTGCTGCTTTGGAGTTTTTCCATGAGGAACAAAGATTATTAATTCCATCTCACGTTCTAAAAGAATTTTTTAAAAATAGACCAGATCGAATTGTAGAAATCATTCGAGCTGTTCAACAGGCAAGAGATGGATTACAACCAGTTAAAGACGTTAGTAAGATTGAAATGAAAATCCCGAGTATGGAATATCTACAAAGTCACGGGAAGATCAGTGATATAGAATCGAATCTTAGTAACGCTAAAGATAATTATAACAAGGAAATTAAGCAATACAGGGAAGAGTTGACAGGTTTAATTGATGAATTAAAATCATTTTTCATACAGGACCCCATACTTGAAAAATACGAAAAAATATTTAAAGAAGCATATTATAAACCTGAATCATTAGAGTCACACACTGAATTATTAAGGGAATTTAAAGAGCGAGAGAAACTTAATTTGCCTCCAGGATATAAAGATGGAAAAAAAGAAAACAATGGTGAAGGAGACTACATTATTTGGAGGCATATACTCGAAATAAAAGAAAGAAATGTGATTTTTTTAACCTCTGACAATAAAGCTGACTGGGTATATAAAGATCCAAATGGTAATGTTATTAGTGCACGCAGAGAGTTAGTAGAAGAGTTTTATGAAGCAACAGGAAATACATTTTGTGTAGTACATCCATCTGCTTTTTTGAAGGCATATAATCCTAAGACAAACAGTGAAGTATTAGATGATCTGAATGACAAATTAAATGAGGCTGGAATAACATCTAAACGTTATGAATTTATAGCTGCTTCGGATAAGGGGATCAACGTTTCTCCTGTTAATGTTCAAGATCATATGAATAAAATCATAGAAAATATCATAGCTCATCCTTCAAGAAGACGTTATCGCATGGGGGATAATGATTATCTTGATAACGCACTCTACCGTATTTCGGAAAATAAGAGATTCTTTGATAAGGCTATCCTAAAGGCTGATATTATTGCTAACAATGAATATTTAACAAACAAAGACAGACAGGATCAGTATGAAAAGTTAGCAGACTGGATATATGATGACCTTTTTCAGTTAGATGATTTATAATACTTAATTTAGCTGTTTGAACAATTCGCGGACAATTTGCGAACTATTTTTCATTTAAGACATGTTAATATGGTATTACGGCAAAGTAAGAAGCGATGTATACAAGTTGATACTATACATTAGACATTGTTGTATTCCTTCTGTTTGGTCACTTATTTATTTAAGTGACTTTTTCTTTTATCTAAAACACCATGGAGGTGGCAGGTGATGTGAAATAATAAGGTAAGACTCCATTAAATATACTTGTTAAATATTTATTATTTTATAAATATTTTCCTGTTATGTGACGATATATTACTTGTACTAATTTAGGGAGGAATATTTATGAAAAAAGGAAAGTTATTATTTTTATTTTTACTAGTAATGTTAGTGACTTCTCTAGCTACAACTGCAGAAGCTAAGACTGTAGCACCTAAGCCTTCTATAGAGTCTTTAGAGAAGCAAATTAAAGCTTTAAAAGAAGAGAATGCTAAATTAAAGGAGCGAATCAAGTCCAAAGATAAAGAAATCACGTCTAAGGATAAACAGATTAAAGATTATAAGAATCAGATCGCAGGTAAAGATAAAGAGATTCAAGCTTATAAATCAAATGCTGTTACACCTTTAAAAACTAAATTAGCCTATCAAGGTAATGTACTAAGTGGGAATTATCAAGAAGGTAAAACTTCTGTACCTTTGCTGTTAAGGTATAAAGGGATTAGATATACTCCAGTTGATGCAATTAGTAATTTACTAAAAATTAAAAACAGTTATGATCGCTCTAGTGATACAGTATTCTTTGGTCAGGAGTCACAAAGTAGTTATATGTCAGATATACTGGAACCAGTTGTGAAAAATAATACAACAGTTGATATAAACAAACCAATGGATTTTGGAAATGGTAACATTTACGATAAAGGTTATAGTATGACATATAAGAGTCTTGGGATTATGGAATTTAATTTGGACAAGAAATATAAGAAAGTGACAGGTCTAATAAAAATAGATGAACAATCTGTAAATCAACCGTTGTATATTTTCGTAACTGCTGACGATAAAAGGGATGGATTTTACAAAAAGATTGCAACAGACGGTGTAATTACTCCTATAGAATTAGACGTGTCGAATGTAAGTAAACTTGAAATAATGGTGGAATGTACAAAACGAGATCAAACCGGTGTTTTACATTTTGCTAATGTAATCATTGAATAAATTTACAGTAAACACGAAGCATCCATAATGGATGCTTTTTTGCTTAAAAACAACATGGAGGTGGCAGGAGGTGTGGAATAATAAGGTGAGACTCCACTGATTAATTTTGTTGGATTTAACTTTTTTATAAAAAATTTCCTATATGTACCGATATATTACTTGTACTAACTTAAGGAGGAATATTTATGAAAAAAGGAAAGCTATTATTTTTATCTTTAGTAATAATGTTAATGACTTCTCTAGCTACACCTGTAGAAGCTAAGACGGAGACTTCTGTAAAGTCTTTAGAAAAGCAAAATAAAGCTTTAAAAGATGAGAATGCTAAATTAAAGGAGCAAATCAAGTCTAAAGATAAGCAGGTTAAGGATTATAAGAACCAACTCACAAACAAAGATAAAGAGATTCAAACTTATAAATCAAATGCTGCTACACCTTTAAAAACTAAATTAGCTTATCAAGGTAATGTACTAAGTGGAAATTATCAAGAAGGTAAAACTTCTGTACCTTTGTTGTTAAGTTATAAAGGGATTAGGTATACTCCGATTAATAAAATTGGTGATCTCTTAAAAATTAAAACTAGTTATGATCGTTCTAAGGATACACTGTTCTTCGGCGAGGAACCGCAACGTGGTTATATGTCAGATATACTGGAACCAATTGTAAAACATAATGTAACAGTTGATATAAATAAACAAATGGATTTTGGAGGAGGTGAGATTTACGATAAAGGCTATAGCATGGCATATTCCGATGGTTATGGGGGTATGACATTTAATTTGGATAATAAATATAAGAAAATAACAGGTTTATTAAAAGTAGACAAACAATCTGTGGTCAAGCCCTTGCATATTTCTTTTGTTGCTAATGGTACATGGTATAAGACTCTCAAAACCACTGGATCAGATGGTAGTAGCATTAGTGTTATAAAACTAGATGTGTCAAATGTAAGTAAACTTCAATTAGCAGTAGAAGGTACAGATTCAAGTCAATCTGGGGTTTTAGAGTTCGCTAATGTAATTATTGAATAAATTTATGATAAATACAAAGCATCCATTATGGATGCTTTTTTGTTTTAAAAAACATGGAGGTGGTGGGTGATGTGACATGAATTGGAATGAAATAAGAGAAGAATGGGAAACAACAAAAATTACACTTGCTGCTTTATCTGAAAAGCACGATGTAAAATTAGGTACATTAAAAAGCAGGAAAAGCCGTGAAGGTTGGTCAAGGGATCCGACTAAAAAGGATGCAACTAAAAATGAAAAGGTTGCAACCATTAAAAAAGATGCGACTACTAGTGAATCAAGGAAAAGGAGTGGAAACCCTAATCCACAGAATCAATTCACAAAACGGAACACGGCTGCGGTAAAGCATGGTTTCTTTTCAAAATTCCTTCCTGTTGAAACTTTAGAGATTATGGAAGAAATACAAGAACGATCACCGGCCGACTTAATATTTGACCAAATACAAATTCAATATGCAGCGATTATTCGGGCACAACAGATTATGTTTGTTTCTGATGAAAATGAGATGATCAAAGAGCTGAAAAAAGCTAAATATGAATATTACCCTATTCCAAAAGAAGAAGGTGGAGGCATTGAGAAATCGGTAACTGAAGAAGAATACGAATTCCAATTTGCTTGGGATCGTCATGCTACATTTCTAAACGTTCAATCAAGGGCAATGAGTGAACTTAGAAATCTTATCAAGTAATTCAACGAATTAGCTGATGTTGAGGATGAACGCAGACTCAAACTTGAACAGATGCGATTAAGCATTAAGAAAACTGAAATTGAAATTGATAACATGAATGATGATGGGTCAGATGATGCAGTTAATATTGTTATCTCTCGAAAAGAGGCGAGAGGTTAATGGATATTACTAAAGAAGTTAATCCGCATTTTGAGGACTTTTTATTTGACTGGAATCAAAAGTTTCAATTTTTGATGGGTGGTTATGGCTCTTCAAAGTCTTATCATGTAGCACTTAAAATCATACTGAAATTGCTATCTGAAAAACGTAAGGCTCTTGTGATTCGTGAAGTATATGACACACACAAGGACAGTACCTTTTCTTTATTTACTGAGATTATTGAGGATTTGGGTCTGTTGGATGATTCGGGTAGGAAAAAGATTGCTAAAGGCAAGGTACGACCAAAAGAAAGTCCGTATGAGCTAAAGTTTTCGAGCGGGTCTAGAATTATTTTTAAAGGCATGGATAAGCCAGCACAACTAAAGTCGATTAATAATGTGTCGTTAATATGGCTAGAGGAATGTTCAGAAGTCAAGTATGAGGGATTTAAAGAGTTAATCGGACGTTTGCGACATCCTACATTGAAACTTCATATGATTCTTTCGACTAATCCGATAGGTGAAGAAAACTGGACCTATATGCATTTCTTTAAGGATGAGAAAAACGAGCGAATTGTGTTGGATGACAACGAATTGTATGAGAAGGGAACAGTCGTTTTTGGAGACACATATTATCACCATTCAACTGCTGATGATAACCTATTCTTGCCTGAGAGCTATATTGAACAGCTAGATGAGTTAAAAGAATATGACCCTGATTTACATCGGGTTGCAAGACTAGGGAGAAAGGAAGAGATTGCAAGTCAATCTCTTATTGATAATTTAAGAAATCAGGTAGCTATAATGTCTGACTGGGCAAAGAACATGAAGACTTTAGCTGCAAAGGGCGTAGATGATGGGCTAATAGCAGAATTGCAAACAATGGGTCCTAAAGCTTTAGCTGAAACAAAAGCACTTATTTCGATGAGTGATGTACAGTTAAATGAATTTCAGGGACTATAGAAAGAGAAGTCTAATATTACCCGACAACAAGCTGTTTCTGAAATGGAAGGTCTAAGGGTTGAGACTGAAAGTAAAATCGATGAGCTTCGTCGAAATACTAAAACAAAATTAGAGTCACTGAAAAATGAATTTGTTGGTAAAGTAAAGGGAATTAGAACAGGTACCACTACTGAATTCAATGCTATGAATGCATCTTTACCCGTAATCGGTCAAAATGCAATTAAAGGTTTAATTAATGGTATGGATGCTATGAGAGGAAATTTAGTATCTACTGCTCAGGAGATTGCTGATTCTGTTCGTTCTACGATTCAAAGTGCTTTCGATATTCATTCACCATCCAGATGGATGAGGGATGTTATTGATAAAAATCTTGTAAAAGGCTTGATTGTTGGTATTAATGCAATGGAGAGTAAAGCTGTATCAGCGACTGCTAATATGACCGAGTGGTTTAAGCTTGATTTGTCTGACATTAATATTAGTCGTTCATCTGTAGAAGTAGGGATTCAAATGGATGAACTGAAACGACAGATTGAACAGAAGTTAGATATTGATCTTTGGATACATCAGAAAGAAAATCAATTGGCTGCAGGAGGATTTACACAAGAAGTTCACTTACATTCACCAACTGCTTTATCTCCAAGTGAAAACGCACGGGCATTGAAAAAAGTAGGACAGCAGCAAGCAATAGAATCGGGGATCTAAATGGAACGATTAACTTTTACAAGTGCAACCGGAGAGATCGTCCATTTTGGAGGTCCTCCTTTTTATTTCCAAAAAGTTGATGGATTAGGTGACGTAGAAGCAGAAATACAATTGTAAAAATCCCCTTTTCAAGATGGGAGTACTCTAACCGACAGTATATTGAATGAAAGAATGATATCTATAGAGTTTCTAATTGTGCAAGAGG
>NZ_BCVG01000098.1 GCF_001591625.1 Metabacillus fastidiosus NBRC 101226 | reverse complement strand
CCAAATCCTTGATTTTACTGAATTTCCATAACAGGCTCTTTCAGCAGGATGTCTTAGAAGGGTTGCTTTTTACCCTTCTAAGACATCCTCTTTTATACATCCTCATCTATAAGTTCATAATAAATATTCTCATACTCTGAAACAATCGTTCCAGTATGAAATACCTCTTTTGCAACTTGAATTGCCTTTTCCGACATTTGCTTATGTAATACATCATTACTTAATAATTGGATCGCTCTCTCGGCAATCGCCTGGATATCACCGACTTCACAAAGATATCCCGTCTCTCCTTCGACGATTACCTCAGGTATGCCTTCTGCATTTGTACCAACACACGGAACACCGCATGCCATCGCTTCTAATAAAACAAGACCGAAACTTTCTTTCTCAGATAAAAGTAATTTCAGATCACTCATCGAATAAAGCTCATCCAAATTATCCTGCTTCCCTAGGAAAAGAACTTGTTTTTCTAAATTCAGGTCCCGAACCAGCTTCGATACACTCGTCATCTCTGGACCGTCTCCTACGAGTAATAGCTTTGCATCTATTTCCCTATTAATCAGATGAAACGCATGGACAACGTCCTGGACTCTCTTTACTTTTCTGAAATTAGAAACATGAATAATTACTTTCTCATCTTCTTTTATTCCAAATTCCCGCTTTAAGGAGTATGTATCTTTTTTATAATAAACCCGCTCATCAATAAAATTATAAATTGTTTCAATCTTTTTATTAGGCTTCAGCAAATCATAAGTCTGTTTAACAAGTGCATGCGAAACAGCTGTCACCCTGTCAGATGACTCTATCCCAAACCGGATCATTTCTGATAAAGACTGGTCATAACCGAGCACTGTAATATCTGTGCCATGCAAAGTCGTAACAATTTTCAAATCTCCGCCAACCATTTGCTTTGCTAAATACGCACAAATTGCATGCGGGATAGCATAATGAACATGAATAACATCTAATTTTTCCCGCTTTGCAACCTCTGCCATTTTACTTGCTAATGCTAAATCGTATGGTGGATATTTAAAAACTGAATATTGATTCACTTCCACTTCATGGAAAGTAATATTACAATAAACTTTATTCAGCCTAAACGGCAGGCTGGATGTAATAAAATGGATTTCATGCCCTCTTTCAGCTAATAATTTCCCAAGCTCTGTCGCAATAACACCAGAGCCGCCGACAGATGGATAACATGTTATGCCTATTTTCAGCTTTTTCATGAATGGCCACCTAATAAATCATTTTCAATAATAAACGGTTTATTCACTTTAAACCCTTCTGCATACATCCTGTTCACTTCTTTACCGAACATCCGCTCTCTGCTTTTCACTGTTTCTACATAACCGTCTGTTAAAGGTGTCATCACACCTTCTTCTGTCTTTTCAAATTGACTGGAATACGCTTCCAAACTTGCGATTTTCTTATCCATTGTCTCTGAAATATCGACAACAAAATCCGGTTTATGAAATCCATTGATCATATAAAAATAGAGAGCATCTGCCCGGTACGCGAGCAGGTTTTCATTATCATTATATTTTTTTATACCGCTTGAGAAGAATGCCTCTTCCACAAGTTTCGCACAATGACCATGATCAGGGTGTCTGTCTTCAAAATAGGGAGCAAAAATAATTTTCGGACGATATTTCCTAATAATCTGAACAATTTCACGAACGTATTCCTCTTTTAAATAGAGACCCCGGTCTGGGAAAGTTAATTGAATTCGTTTGGCAATGTTTAAAATATGTCCTGCCTTTTCTGCCTCCATTTGGCGTCTTTCAACCGTTCCATTTGAAGAAAGTTCTGCCTTTGTTAAATCACAGATGCCAATTTTTGCTCCTTTTTGAGCATATTTCGCAATTGTGCCGCCCATTCCAATTTCAACATCATCAGGATGGGCACCAAAAGCAAGTATATCTAATTGCATATCACTCATTACTTTCATTACTTTCACCTTGGCTCTCATGAATAACATTTCGCCAAGTTAAATCTCCTCTATTAAGACCGTGAATAAGCACTTCTGCTGTACCCATATTTGTTGCAAGTGGAATAGAATACACATCACAGAGACGAACTAGCGCTGTTACATCTGGTTCATGTGGCTGTGCTGTGAGCGGATCTCTAAAGAAAATAACGATATCCATTTTATTTTGAGCAATTAATGCGCCAATTTCCTGATCCCCGCCAAGCGGACCAGAATTAAAACGATGTATTTGTAAACCAGTTGCTTCATGTATTCTTAAACCAGTAGTTCCTGTTGCATAAAGCTGATGTTCTGCAAAAGTTGTTTGATATGCTTCTACAAACTGAACTAAATCATTTTTCTTTTTATCATGGGCAATCAGTGCAATATTCATTTTATTTATCCCCTTTATTCAATAATATTTTCTAGTCCATATACTAATACATTTGCCTTCATTACCGTCTCAACAGCTAATTTGACTCCTGACATAAAGGAAACACGATTATAGCTGTCATGGCGAATCGTTAAGCTTTGTCCATTCCCTCCAAAAAGCACTTCCTGATGAGCAATTAAACCAGGCAGACGCACACTATGCAGCCTAATCCCTTCATAATCTGCACCACGTGCTCCCGCTAATATTTCTTTTTCGTTTGGATGGCCCTGTTTTTTCTCTTCTCTTACAGAAGCGATCATTTCAGCTGTTTTAATTCCAGTACCAGATGGCGCATCCAGTTTTTGATCATGATGCAGCTCAATAATCTCAACATCCTGAAAATATTTTGCAGCCATTTGTGAAAATTTCATCATTAAAATAGCGCCAATCGCAAAGTTAGGTGCGATGATCGCTCCGATTCCTTTTTCTTCTGTTAACTTCTCAAGTTCTTTTAAATCCGAGTCTGAAAAACCAGTTGTTCCTACGACTGGACGGACACCATTTTCCAGTGCAATTTTTGTATGTACTTTTCCAACTTCAGGTGTTGTTAAATCAATTAACACATCCGGATTTGTTTCAAAAAAACATTTTTTAATATCAGAATAAATACGTACATCATTATGGAAGCCTTCGATCTCACTTAAGAGCTTGCCGTCATGTTTATGATCCACAACACCGACCAGTTCAAATTGCTCTGTTTCATTTACTAAGTTAACTGCTTCCGTTCCCATTCTACCTCTCGCACCAGCGATGACAATTTTTACTTTTTCCATCATTATTCTCCCTTTTTTTCTTCTATTTTAGTCCAGCGATCTTTATCCCTAGTATTGAATTTTTCCATTACTAAGTCATGGGCAGTTTCTAAATCGATTTTCAGTGAGTTTGCAAGACAAATAAGAACGAATAAAAGATCTCCCGCCTCTTCCTCGATCTTTTTCTCCGTTTCTGTCGATTTTTTCGGTTTTTCACCGTAATAATGATTTATTTCCCTGGCCAGCTCCCCAAGCTCTTCTGTTAAGCGAGCAAGCATAGCCAATGGACTAAAATATCCTTCTTTAAATTGACTGATATATTCATCTACTTCTTGCTGCAATTGTTTCATTGTTTTATTGCTCAAGTACTTTCACCTCAAAATCCTTTCTCTTTCATGTTAGCTAATCCACATGCATTTGACAAATATTTCGCTATTCTTCTATCATAATTTGTGATCAGGTATTTATTCAACTATAATATTTTAACTATAAGTCCATACTTATTTTGGAGGTGTAAAAATGAAACTTGAAATAAAGGTTAAAAATATCATTTTTATATTATTAGGCTCTGCCATTTTTGCATTCGGTTTAGTTCATTTTAATATGCAAAACAATTTAGCAGAGGGCGGATTTACCGGAATTACACTGCTTTTATTTTTCCTATTTAAAATCGACCCTGCCATTACAAACTTATTATTAAATATACCACTATTTTTTATCGGCTGGCGCTTTTTAGGGAGAACTTCATTTGTATACACCATTATTGGAACAGTCGGTTTATCAATTTTCTTATCCGTTTTTCAGCGTTACCAATTTCATATACCTCTCAAGGAGGATTTAACACTCGCTGCTTTATTTGCAGGTGTCTTTATCGGTGTCGGTTTAGGGATTATATTTCGGTTTGGCGGGACAACTGGAGGAGTCGATATTATTGCAAGATTAACGCAGCGCTCTATCGGCTGGAATATGGGGAAGACAATGTTTCTTTTCGACTTATGTGTTATTACATTATCCCTTATTTTCTACCTTTCTTACAGGGAAGCAATGTACACGCTTGTCGCAGTATTCGTCGCAGCTAAAGTAATTGATTTTATGCAGGATGGGGCGTACTCGGCCAAGGGGGCAACTATTATCTCAGAGTGCAATGATGAAATTGCAGTTAAAATTATGAAGGAGATGGAACGTGGTGTAACCATTTTAAAAGGACAGGGTTCTTTTACAAAACTCGATAAAAACATTTTATATTGTGTCGTTGCGAGAAATGAAATTACTCGTCTGAAATCAGTTATTACTTCTGTTGATCCACATGCCTTTGTCGTTGTAAGCGATGTCCACGAAGTAATTGGTGAAGGTTTTACACTTGATGCAAATAAAAAACCTCTTCAACGTTAAAGTTAAAATATTTTCTTACTGCTGTCTGACCTCTCCATATGAAATAAGGTATTTATCAAAAGGCTGTATTCGAGAGGTCAGACAATTTAACTTATTCATCAGCTTCCCGATGCGGATGCTTTTGCTTTTCACCTTTATATTTTCTCCACGCGGCATAAGATAATGCTAAAATAATCATCCCGCCGGTCGTAATCATAACCCATAATAAAGAAGGGTCTGCCTCATCTTCTTCCACTCTCTCAAACAATGCTTTTAATTCAGTCTCCATATCTGATAACTGTTTAATTCGGCTTGTATGTGGAATTTGTTCGAATAATTGATCTTCAACTACTGAAATATGTGTATCTACTTTTTTTACTCTCTTAGCGTCGACATCTACTTGAATGCTCGGATAAATAATATTATATAATGATATAAAACGATTCCAATCATGCTGGAACGATTTCTCGTTTCCTTCTTCCACATCCGTTTTCATTTGTGAAAATGTCTCCATTATTGATGTTTCCATCGAACTCCATAATGGCTGATGCTCAGAGACAGCTGCATCGACAACTAGACGAAACTGGGTTACAGCCCTTACTTTCTCTTCTAAATTAACCTCTTCCTTCTGCATTGCTTCCATCGTCTGATGATGTGTAGCTTTAATAGCCTTTACATGTTCGGAAGAAATATCATTTTGTTGCTCTGGAATATTACTGAACTGTTCTGCAAAATACAAAAGCAATTGTTCTGCCTCATCAAATCGCTCCTGCTTTGTAAACTGTAATGCATTGTTGGCGATTTGATTAAGTTCATTCCAATCGTATATTTCTTCTGCATCTGCCTTATTCATATATAACAGCAATATTCCCATAAAAAATACAATGACAGCTTTTTTCATCCTTGTCCCTCCTAAAACTTCTACTTAAATCTATGAGAAACAGGACAAGGTTAGACCAATAATACTAAAAGTTTTTTATCCCGGCCTTAACGGGCAGTAAGACTCCGCACTTCAAAACTTTAAGAATTTGAAGAAGTGAAACAGGAGATCAACTACCGTAAAGGTCCGACGAATTAACACATACTAAATTCGCCATTTCATGCAAGCAGCATATGCGGGTCTCAACTAATCATGGGGCTGTCCAATAAGTTCCTAATAAGTTTTAAAAGCTGAAAGGCCCTGTCACCAAATCCTAATTTACTGGATTTTCATGACAGGGCCTTTCAGCAGGATATCCCAAAACGGTCGCTTTTTACCCTTTTGGGACATCCTCATGAAAGCTTCAATTTATTCATTAGGAAGGGTTAATTTTGCAGCTTTCTTTCTAATAACGAAGAAATAACCGATAAAGATGGACACAATACTTAACCAGAATGTAAAATAGCCAATCTCATTCATATAATCCGATAATATGCGATACTGCGGCATCATTCCAAATAAATAATCGATTACATCATTATGTAATGTCCAAATGGCTGCTATTACTAAATGCCAAATATTAAAGCGGTAATACGGTGCATAAAGGATACCTTGAATAGCCATACCAAGATGTGATGCAATCAGCATATAAGCTTGTGGGTCGAGGCTGCCCATAACATTTAAAGTTAATAAATTCATCACAACTGCCCAAATACCGTATTTAAATAGAGTAACAATGGCGAGTGCCTCAAATAGCGGGAGGTTTTTCCGGAAAATAAAAGCTCCTAGAACAATAACAAAGAAGAGGCTTGCTGTCGGGCTGTCCGGAACAAAAATTAAAAACTCTGGCGGTGTTTCAACAAGCTGGCTTTTATACCAGTAATACCCGTAAAGAGTACCAAAAAAATTAATGATAAATAGGAGGATAAGAATAGGACGCACTCCTAAAAAGTAGTGGATCATCTTCATACTTTCAACACACCATTCCGATTTCTTATTTTTCGCAGCAGATGACTGCTCATTATTAACGTAGAAAAAAGCTGACGAAATGTCAGCTTTTATTTTGCAGTTGTATTCGCAATAAATTCTGAAAGAACTTTTAATTCCTCATCTGTGCCTTTAAAGATTCCAGCAGGCATTTTTCCAACACCATTTTTGGCAATGTCAGCGATTTCTTCTGGAGCTAAACCAGTGTCAACAAGGTTTGCCCCTGCTGCTCCTCCACCTAAAGTGTCACCATGACAAGATATACAAGTCTGTTCTGTATAAATTTTATAACCGTCAGACTCTGTATCAATTTCAGCTTCAACTTGAATTTTACCTTGCTCAGCCGCAGCCTCCCAGTCATGTGTTGCAACAGATTCCCATGTTAAATAGAAAGTAGCTGCTACCCCAAGAATCATCATTCCTACTGCAACAGGACGTTTACTTGGACGACGATGCGGTCCGCGATCAAGGAATGGAGCTAACATAAGAGCACCAAATGCAAGACCCGGGATTATAATCGCACCAATAACAGTATATTTACCAGCAGCGAAAGAATATTTAAGCAATTGATATAAGAATAAGAAATACCAGTCAGGCAATGGGATATATCCTGTTTCAGTTGGATCTGCAACACGCTCAAGTGGTGATGGATGCGCAACAGTTAAACAAAGGTATCCAACTAAGAATACAGCTCCGATCAGCCATTCTTTTAAAAGGAAGTTAGGCCAGAAAGCTTCTGTTTTCCCTGGATATTCCGAGTAATCCTTTGGAATATTTGGTTTTCTCTCTGCTGGAACACGAGAGTCACCGACGAATTTCATCCCTTTTCCACGATGCATGATTTCCCCTCCTTCATACGATGTGTGTAATATTATAATAAAAACAATTTATTCTTTTACAAATCTCTATCTTATAGAGGTCCTGAAATACCTTGCTTACGTATCATAATAAAGTGAGCCGCGAGTAAACCGAACAATGCAGCAGGCAAGAAGAATACGTGTATAGCAAAGAAGCGCGTTAATGTTTGTGCACCTACGATTTCAGGATGTCCTGATAACAATGTTTTAATTGTAGGCCCAATTAACGGCACCGATTCTGCAATTTGCAATGTAACTTTTGTCGCAAATAGCGCTTTCATATCCCAAGGTAATAAATACCCTGTTAAACCTAAAGCAAGCATGATGAAGAAAATAGATACCCCAACTAGCCAGTTTAATTCACGCGGTTTTTTATAAGCTCCTTGGAAGAAAACACGCAGTGTATGTAAGAACATCATTACAATTACTAAACTTGCTCCCCAATGGTGCATACCACGAACAATTTGTCCGAAAGCTACTTCATTTTGCAAGTAGTAAACAGACTCCCATGCATTTTTAATATCCGGTACATAATACATCGTTAAAAACATACCAGAAAGTATTTGGATAACTGTAATGAAAAATGTTAGTCCGCCAAAGCAATATACAAAAGCAGAAAAATGGTGTGCAGGGTTTACGTGTTCCGGAACTTCATGGTCAGCAATATCTCGCCACATCGGCGTAATATCTAACCGTTCGTCAACCCAGTCATAAATTTTATTTAACAACGATTACGCCTCCTTATTATTGCGGCTTTGCTTTTCCTAAGTATAAATATCCATCTTTTTCTTTATGCACATATCGATCAAGCGGAGATGGTGCTGGTGTTCCTTGAACGTTCGTACCATCTTTTTCATATGCACCGTAGTGACATGGACAGAAAAACCGATTTTTATGTGCAGGATCGGCATTCCAGTTTACCGTACAGCCTAAATGTTTACAGATTGGTGATAGTGCAACAATTTCATCCCCTTGTTTGTAAACCCATGCAGATTTTACTTCTTCAGATTCATACCAAGCATCAATCTGTTTGATTTTAAAATCGACACGTTTTGGTTCATCTGTAAGATCGGCAATTTTAACATCGGTTGGCACTACATCTTGTCCCGCAGCAGGACGAAGTACAGGATCAAGTGCAAAACGGACCATCGGCATTAGCATTCCTGCCGCCATGAAACCGCCTACACCAGTAAGCGTGTAGTTTAAAAATTGACGTCTTGAGACCCGATTTCTTTTCTCGCTCATCATTTTCCCCCCTCTATCTAAGGCTATTGTCCAAAAATGGACATACGAAAATTAAGTATAAAACTAGGACATTCTCATGATATATCAATCTTAACATGAGGTCAATAATATCCTCCCATGTTAAGAAAGAAATGGAAGTATTTTTATGATTTATTCCAATATTGTAATAAAATGTTCAAGATTTGTTCGATTTGGTCCTGGACAAGCTTTTTCTTTAGTGATTCATCCATATGTTCCAAAGGTATATTCGGAATGCAAATTACATCATCTTTTACTTCCGTTTCCCTTTGTTTCCATTCTTCCTCGGTTGTGAGAAAAATAACATGATGAAACGTCTCTCCTATTTCATTCTTCCATTTTTTGAGCGATTCTATTACTTGATTATCATTTTTTATGTAAGAAAATGGGGGGAACAAAAATACTCTGCCTTTAAGCTGTCTTTCTAGTTCAGAGGCGATGAGCTCTGTACACTCTCCTTTTGAAACAATGCTTTTAAATTGATCGCCTGTTGATATTGCAATAAGCGGTACAACTGCCGTATCAACGTACTCTTTCGATTGTGAATAAACATCAGCATCTTTACTATTCCATTTCAAAATTTCCACTCCTTGTCCATAAATACAATTTTTATCTATTATAGTCGTTTTAATCATTAATGTTCAATAAAAAAAGAACAAGCACCCGTTTCCTCACCGAAGGAATAAGTGCTTGCTCTTTATGGAAGGACCGTCCTAAAACGCATTCCTTCTCTCAATCTTCTTTAATTGGTTTAATTGAGTCGTTAACTTCTGGAAGGCTTCCTTATCCTGCTTATCCAGCGCCTCATCAATTAATTGCAGCAGTTTCTCCCGCTGATATGTTTGCAGTGAATGCTCTAAAAACTGTTCCGCAATAATGCGGTCTTTCTCATTTGAATGGAGATGCTTCGGCATAAACGGATTTAATTCCAGCACTGCCGCATATTGCGGTGATTTATATGCGCTTCTGAAGTTCAGCTGGATGAAAAGCTCCTCGTCCTTGTTTAAACGAATGTCATGAAATGACTTCTCTGCATCTGTCGTCATCACATTCTCTTTATAGAAACGAAAAGGCACTTCTTCCACACAGTGAGTCGACATAATAATTCCTCTTGGACAATACTGAGCTTGGTCTACGAAATGGACTTTTTCCATTAATGTGTCATGGCTCATTAAATAGTTTAAGATCCAGACACATTCTCTTCTTTTTAATTGATAATGGTTTAAGAACCACCTTACGAAATCTTTTTTTTCGTTGACAGAAACAGGGGCAACCATATATTTCCCTCCTCTGTTTTTAGATTATCTTATTTTAAAAAAGTTCAACAAATGTAAGGAAAATCCTGCAACTCTGCTTTTAAAACTCTTCTTCTAATTGCATCAAAATTTCTTCAATTTCGACATTCGTACGATCTAATTGTAATAATTCTTTTAAAATTTCTTTTCCTTTCTCCCTTTTTCCATCTTCTAAGAGGAAATAACCGTACTCCTCTAGAAAATCTGGTCGTTCCTTGAAAAAATTATATGCACGCTCGTAGTAGTTTAATGCCTCTATATACTGTTCTTTTTGATGATAAGCACGTGCTAAATCCCAATTAAATTCCGGGATTTCTTCCTCATATTTTGAAATCTCTTCGATAAGATCAATGACTTCATCATATTTTTCATCTTGTAAAAACAGCTTTGTAAGTGTACTACCAGCTTCTACATGACCGGGATCAAGCGCCAATGCCTCTCTCAGAAACTGTTCTGCAAGAGAGATTTGTCCCGCTTTAATCGCTATTTTCCCACCGTAAACGAATAATTCCTTATTATATTCGTCCGCTTTTATTCCCTCTTGTATGACTTCCAAGCTTTCTGTAATCATTTCTTCATGCTCATATGATTTAGCCAGATATAAGTACAGGGATGTGAAATCCTTATCGATATCTTTTAAATATAGCAGCTGTTTAATCGCAGTTTTATAAAAACCACCTTGATATGCTGTAACTCCATATCCAAAGATCGTATTCGGTTCGGGATTATCCCTAACAGCTTGTTCATAGTATTCAAGTGCTTCCTCAAAAGCACCGGATAAGCTCAATGATTCGGCAAGTCTTGCGGCAATATGAACGCCTTGAATATCAGAGCGGTCTTTAAGGACTTCTTCATAATAAGAAACAGCCTTTTGATATTTGCCCTGATGAAAATATAATTCCGCAAATGCAAAGTCAATAACAGATTCTTTCGGCAATAATCTTTTCGCTTCCTTTAGCTTCTGCTCACTTACTTCCATTAAACCTTGCATTTGATAAAGGTCTGCTAATAATAATAAAACTTGCGGATACGCCTCATCACTAGTAGAAATTTTATTCAATATTTGAATTGCATCTTCTTCTCTGTCTAAATCAATATAAATTTCTGCTAAAAAGATGGCAAGCTGTGACTCTTCTTCATATAAAAAATGAAGCTCCTCCATAATTTCCAGTGCCAGGTCAACGATACCCCACTGGAAATAAAGCTCTGCAAGTAAAACTTTCTCCTCATCATGTAAAGTAGGCTGTATTTGAGCAAGCAGCTCGAGTCCCTTATCAGTTTCCCCATTATTTACGAGAGATATCGCTTCATTTAATACTTGATTCAACATACCAATTCCTTTCCAACCTTCAAAATAGGTGAATATCTTATCTTAATATACATCAAAGTGAAGTATGTTGTATTATAAAACGACTTGGTATCGTAATAAAACATTCTTCCCCATATCCAGGCTTAAATATAATACGTGAATTCACATTAATAAGACGTCCTTTATGGACTGTAAACACTGGATTATGACTATCATAATGGAGGAAAGTTTTTTCATCAACTTGAAGAGAGAGTTCACTTAGATCATACATATTATAATCAACTTCACTGCCGGCTCGTATTTCGCCTTTTTCAGGATAAATCCCAATCGTCATTAACATCTCTTTTTCTAATGGGGCATGTTCTTTCGGGCATTCATTAAGAGAGGACATTTTGTGTTTTTTAGTAATGATTTTCCATTTATTCAGTAACTTTGAATGATCTCCCGCAGGATAAGGAATAAGGGTAATTGGAGAGGAGAACATTGCATCACGAATCCAGCCCCATGGCTTCTTTTCCAATTCATATTCGTTATTAAATTCAATAAATATGACAGGAATACGAAGCTTTTTACATGACCTTATAAAAGAAGGGGTTAGCTTTTCTAAATTAATTTTCACACCGATATAAAAATCAATTGGGGAATTAATCATTAGCTGTCTTTGGTTTTTTACTGCTGAATCTAATTCTTTTTCATATTGGATTGAAACGACTGTTAAAACAGCTGTACATCCTTTTTTCATTAATTTATGAATCATGATCTCTTTGAATTGTGTAAAATGGAGAGAGGAATTAAGGGAAAAATCGGGCATAACATAACCAGCTGTCAATAAATAACGGCTCATATTCATTTTCATATACTTGAAATTATCGAGTGCGGGGCGGATAAATTCCACTTGATTATTTTTAATAAGCAGAGAAGTTTGTTCTACCCCGTTATTTGTCAGCATATTAGCTCTGTCAATAATATAAGTCATCTTCACACCACCTTTTTCTTTAGTGTTATAGACAAGCTATGTGAAACGCTTACACATTATGACATAAAAATAAAAAAAAGAAGAGAATGTCTAAAAGGGGTAAAAATCAACCCCTTTCAGACATCCTCCTGCAAGGCCCTTTAGGAGAAACCAATAAAATCAAGGGTTTCGTGAAGGGGCCTTTCAGCTTTTAAAACTGATTAGGGACTTATCGGACAGCCCTTTTCTTTTGAAAGCTGGACTTTATTTAGCTAATTGTTCTAAATGAGCGAAGAAATCAGGATAGGAAACATCAATCGCTTTATAATCATGCAAATCAATTTCGCCATCAGTTATACAAGCAGCAATCCCGAGCATCATTCCGATACGGTGGTCGCCATGACTTGATACTGTAGCATTTCCTGACAGCTTCGTACGTCCTTTAATAATCATGCCGTCATCAGTCGCTTCAATATTTGCTCCTAATTTAGCCAACTCGCCGACAACTGTATCAATCCGGTTCGTTTCTTTTACTTTTAACTCACTTGCATCTTTAATAATTGTCTCACCCTCAGCTTGTGTTGCTAAAAGAGCAATAACCGGAATTTCATCAATAAGTTTTGGAATTAAATCTCCACCAATTGTAATTCCTTTTAATTCAGATGTTTTAATAATGATATCCGCAATCGGTTCGAATTCATTATCTTCATTTTTAATAATTTCAATTGAAGCACCCATTTGGATTAAAACATCAATAATACCTGTACGTGTCGGGTTAATTCCGACATTTTTCAGGATAATTTCACTATTTGGCACGATTGCGCCTGCAACGAGGAAAAATGCTGCTGATGAAATATCCCCAGGTACAAAAATAGACGTAGCTTTCAATGTCTGTCCGCCTCGTAAAGACACTTTCGTATCTTCCTCTAATACTTCTACTCCGAAAGCACGAAGCATTCTTTCTGTATGGTCACGTGATTTATGCGGCTCATTCACTATTGTAAGCTCGTTATTCGTTCTTAAACCTGCTAAAAGAATAGCTGATTTCACTTGTGCGCTCGCTACCGGAGAATTATATTCGACTCCGTTAAGCTCCTTGCCACGAACAGCTAAAGGGGTAAAATCCCCATCATTTCTTCCATCAATTTTAGCACCCATTAAACGCAATGGATTTGTTACCCTTGACATCGGACGTTTCGCGATTGACTCATCACCGATAATGCAAGAGTGGAAGTCCGTTCCTGCCAGAATTCCAAGCATCAATCTTGTCGTCGTCCCTGAGTTGCCGACATCTAAAATATCAACCGGTTCCTGCAAACCTTCATAGCCTTTTCCGTTAACCGTAACAGATCCTTCATTCACTTCAATTTTTACACCCATTTTACGGAAACAGTCAACCGTACTAAGGCAGTCTTCTCCCATAAGGAAATTAGAAATTTTAGTCGTTCCGTTTGCAATCGCACCGAACATAACTGCTCTGTGTGAGATCGACTTATCACCCGGAATTTCAATTTCACCGCGCAGCGTATCCACTTTTGATAATCGTTTTGTAGACATCTTTTTTCACCTCTGTTTTAATTTATCCCACACTTAACGGGCAGTAAGACTCCCACTTCCAAATTCAAGAGAATTCAAGGAAGTTAAGTGGGAAATCAACTGTC
>NZ_BCVG01000097.1 GCF_001591625.1 Metabacillus fastidiosus NBRC 101226 | reverse complement strand
GAACCCATTATTAAAAGTGTTCACAGTTAGTGTCATCGCCTATTGCATTTTTAATAGGAGTTGGTAACTTTGGTTATATTGATTGTTTCATCTAATGAAATAATGATTTTTATCTTGTTATTATTAGCTTTCTTTATAGAATTAAGAAAACTAATTATTAGACAAACTAATAAGTTTAAAAACGAACTTAAACTAGAAATCACAAAAGAGGTAACAAGAGAAGTTATTAAAGATTTGAAAAAGAAACAAAAACACTCATAATACATCTAATAAAAACTAAAAAATCCATAGGCTGAGTACGATGCTAAACTGTAAGCTTCTGGGTCCCTATTTATAGGGTACCTAAGCTTATAAAAATAAATTATATTAATAAACAAGATAGAAATTATCGTACTCACTTTTTTCTAGAAACCGCAGCCTTTTTTCAAAAGGTTGTGGTTTTTTATTGTACATAACTACTGGTTTTACAGCTCCTTTTATAAGATTTTTATTAAGAAAAGCTGATTTAAAGCATTTGAACACCTGGCATCAAATTTTAAAAGTAAACTTAATCAATTCTAAATGAACTAACCTATCATTTTGTTTCTTAAAATTAACAAGCCCTGATTAAATCACCGTGTTATAATTAACCTAAATATACATAAGGTGGAAATAATATGAATTATGGTGATCTATTTGCCCAAATTTTTATCTTTGTTTTATTATTAGGGATAGGTTGTGTTATTTACTATTCTATCCGTTCCTTTATTCGTTCATTTGTCACCAAAGAACTCAATAAGTCTAATAATCTCGAACAAAAACTTGATAGAATAATTGAACTATTAGAGAAAGATAAAACAGATTAATCTGTTTGTCTTTTTTTATTTATTTAGCTTTAACAAGGGAACATTTTGCTTAAATAAGTTTAATGTTAATATCATCCTAAAATTGTAATTTTAATGTATAATTGTTATATTATTAAAATTACTTTTTGGAGGCATCTATTATGAAAATACATAATTCATTCGGAAAAGTTATTTTTTGGATTGGTTTCGTCCTTTTTGCTTCCGGTTTTCTATCAAGGTTTGGTCCACTTGATTACAATTTATTTGTTCCAAATCAAACATTAGCCTTTTTATACATCGGAATAGGGATAGCCTTCCTGTTAAGCTCAAACTTTTTCAAGAAACCTAGAAGTTCAAAGAATTATTAAGCTTTGGAAGGAGTTATAATTAACTCCTTTACTCTTTTGTTTCTTACCTCCACCCACAATTAACCATAAAACAAAAACTCCAATTTACAAAAATAAGAAAACATGTAAAATTATATTAATTAGATGGATTTTGGAGGTTTTTATAAATGTCTAAACAAACTATTGGAAAAATACTAGTTATTATAGGTTTTGCTATAATCGCAGTTAATGTTATATTTTTAAAACCTTATGATCCGCATAGTATTCTTAGATGGATTGCATTGGCATTGATTCTTATTGGATTTATGTTCATTCCAACTTATGCACCACTAAAAAATAAGCAAAGAGACAAGAAGTCATAGCATGGAAAACCATGCTTTTTTATTTAAGAAACACAATAATTCTTTTGTTTCTAATCTTTTTTGAGATGTAAATTTGATGCATTTATTTAGCTCCTACCAACCACAAAACAATTTACAGATAATATATTTAGTGTAAAATTATCACTGATATATTTTTAATAACATTTTTGTCATTAAGGAGACATGTAAATGAACTATCCAATTTACATAATTCAACTTGTTTTCAGTACTATCGGTTTTCTGTTTTTTTCGTTCTTAGCTGGTATTATAGGAAGTTACGCAATTGAGTATAAGAAAGACCCTACAATAATTGATAGAGCCTTATACGCTTTCCAGGCATCTTCCTATCCCTATATTGCCTCTGCGTTTTTGTTATGGGTAATTATTGTAATTGTTATTATGTTTTTGAAGTTGAAGCAAAAGAGAAAAAATAATAAAAACTTATCTCAATAAATTCTAGAGGTTCCATTAAAGGAACTTCTTTTTATGTTGTAGTATTGGTCTTATCTGAATTAAGAAACATAATACAAAATTTAATGACGGAAGTTATATGCCAAAATCAAGCCTTTTTAACTCCTTTTCTCGCATTTTAAAGAAAGCTAACCTACCTTCCTTACCTATTCATTCTTTACGTCATACGCATGCTGTATTACAGTTAGGAGCAGATATGAAATACCTTCAGGAACGTTTAGGACATGAAAGTATGCAAATTACATCAGATGTTTACTCACATGTTAGTAAAAAGATCGATAAAGACCGTATGAATAAATTTGAAGAGTACATGAAAGATGTACTCAAGTAATCACGCTTTAAATAAAAACCGGGCAATTATCAGGCACTTGTTTATAATAGGCGGAAAACTATTAAAATGCCCCACATAAAAAACAGCCCTGATACTAGTAGTACCAAGGCTCTCACTTATTAATACATTGACATATACTGTTCTCTTTCCCACTCATGCACTTGCTTACGGAGTATATACACTTTTATAATAGTAGAAATAAAAACAAACAAACTATTGATTTATAAGCATTTATGCTTTTTATAAAAAGTAACACTTAATATAATTAAGTACGTTGTTGGTCATTTGTTGGTCAAACTATTTGGACCTTGCTGGTCAAAATAACAACCTCGCTTTGATTAATTTTTAATGCGCAGGAAAATCTGCGCTATCTCGTATTATCTATTCCTATATATTAACACAAGTAATATAAACAAAGTAAAAAACTGAAAGAATAGGTCTTACTCCTCTTCTGTTATAATCAGTCCAGTTTGTTTATCTAAATTAAACTTAATAAGTTTGTTTGATACCATACCTTGAAAAACATAAAAACTCATCGTATTTTCCAAAAATGTAACATTTGATGCCTCTTCCTCTCTCTCGATTTGAGCACATAATGCGTTGATTTCCAATTCTGTTAATTCACGATCTTGACGATATAGCGCCATAATAAACAACTCCTTTTCAACTTTGACCATCTTTGATCTTTATGGAGCATTTTGTCATGAATAACCACATAAGTCAAGAAAATATAACTCTAATAAAAAATTGAAAGTAATAATATCTAAAATTAATTCTACTATTCAAATATCGTGAAAAATAAAATAGACCGCTAGTTGCGGTCTGTTTTTATCTATTCTTATAATCTTCGATAAATTTTCTAAGTGAAAGTACATATTTTTCTCCTGCACTTCCAAGATTGTAGGCCCCAGGCCAAGTTAATTTATAATTACTGCCATAGAAAAAAACTTCCGATTTCTTTAAAGGTTCTACTTGAACCTGTTCTTTAGCAAATTCATTTTCGTCTAAGTCCCAACAGACTATTAAATCTATATCCGCGAAAAATTTCATATTATCTTTAAATTCCTTTAGAATCTTTTCAGCTTTAAACTTATGTTCAATTATTACGGGAACTTCAATGACTCCATCCTCATTTGCCATACTATAAAAATCATCACCGATAAGTTTTCTATCGATCCTATACACACCCCAATTGTCATAAGTTAGTTTATAACCGGTTTTCATACCATAATATCCTTTTAGTAAACCGGCACCAATAAGTTCATGAAAAATTGCAACGACAGCTGCCTCTTGCCCATCTGGATTTTTTAGATAGTTTATTTCTTCTAACCCTAAGTCTGCAATTTTATGAAGCTTTTCAAATGCTTTGTTTTTTTCATGTTGCTGCACAGTTGTATTAGTTCCTGGCTTAGTAGAGGGATCCTGGTTCACATAATTTATAAAAGGTAAAAATTCATTAAATAATGTTTTAGCTAAACTTCTTAACATTCCAACTGTCCTATTTGGAACAGATTTTCTACCAAGATCAAACACTATCCCATCGTCTTCTAAAATAATATAAAATCTTCTCCAATAGGATTGTGCACCAGTAATTGGCGGTTCTAATCTAATACCTGTTGGCATCCCCTTTGTCGCAATATATATACCACTCTCATATAAATTTGTTTTATTCCCTTCAGAATCAACAAAATACAGTTCATTAACATTAGATATCTCTTCCCAAAATTTTGGAGAAGAAGCGAAAAACGCGTAAAAATTAATCTTTCTTCCTGACCTTTTCACCCAACCCTTTTTGAGTAAGACCTTTTTATGGAGTTTTTTACTCTTTTGACTATCACTTAGAACCCCAATTTCTACTTTTAACTTATCCAAATCAAGGATATTTTCTTTCTCTTCAATAAAATCTTCAGGTAGCATATACTTTGGAGTTTTAAAGGATACAGAAGTTGAAATACCTTCAATATCATTTACAACCAAGTTTACTTTCACATTTAACTCACGTTCTTCAAAAATTCCTTTTAAGTAACCAATAACAGTTTTTGTTCTAAGTATAAACTCTAAAGCTTCAGCACTTTGATTAAATATATCCTGTTCTTCATACTCATATTTATCTAAGTCTTTTAAAATTATTTCTGTATATGTATCATACGGCTCATTATCAAGATCACTATCCATAGTAAGAATTTCACACTTAGGAAGACCTGTACTTCTGCCATCTTTCCATAGAGATGCATTTTCTATTTTTGATTCAATTTCGGAATCTGGGGAAATAGTTCTAATTTCAAATAAATTTGATGAAAATATAGTGTAGGTCAACCCAACACCCTTTTCTCCAATCATAGCCATTCCTGTTTTATCAGAACCATTTGGAGCCAAAAGTTCAAGAAATCTATCTGCAGGAAATCCAATGCCTGTATCTTTTATTTTTATAGACCTCGTACTGGAGTCTAATGTAATTTCAATAGTATGATCCTTAATATCACCAAATTGTTCATTAAATTTTCTTATAGCATCTACAGAATTTTGACAAAGTTCAGCTAATATATCCCAATAATTACTATAACTATTACAAATATTCAGTATTTCTTTTCTTATTCTTAACTCTGAAGGTGCTCCTAAAAAATCTATTTGCTGTGATTGAGTTAAACTCATGATTTACCTCCTAATAAATAAATAAATTTACAATGATATACTATTATTCTATGTTTTTTACAAAATACCTTTTATTCACTTTTTGATATTATCCACTATAAGATAGACTTAAAAGTAAAAGTGCCCCGTTCGTTGAATAAGATGCTAAAGTATCATATATGTTTTATACATCTATGTAGGAGAGAGTTAACTATATGACCTTGTTATAGAATAATAAATAGTAAAATTATATTTTCGGAGATTCATGATCGATAGTATCCTTTTTCTATTGAATAATGTTTTTTTCACTATTTTAAGGACTAAAAATCACGTTTTCACGATTTCCCTTTCTTCCTACAATTGAGTACATTTGAGATATAAATTATAGGAGGTCATACAAGTGTGGGAAACTCAACTATCTAATGCAGAAATCGAATTACTTTTAAAATTGTATTATGAAAATAGGTTAACGGTCTGTGAGATTGAGCGAGTTGTTCCATTTGAAAGACAAGTTATAGAGGAGACAATAGGAGTTAACAAAAAAGAGCCCCTACTCAAATGAGAGGGGCTTTTATCTTATCTAACAATGACAGTGTCTGTTGATTATTTTTTCAACTGGTTCATTGTGCATCTTAAGAAAAAAGAATCGAATTCCTCACATTACCAGATCATCTCTCCATTTAATCTATCTTCATAATTTGGATAAAAGGACGATATTATTAGTTGGAGGTGTGCCTATGAACGGTAGTATAGAAGAAACGAGACAATCCAGGAAGAAGAAAAGGAGAAGAAGAAAAAATCTACGGCCTTATTTCATTATATTCACAATCCTATTCGTTTTTCCAGCATCATCCATAGTAGGTATTGTTTTATGGTTGACCAAAGAACCACCGCCTAAAATAACGGTACTGAAATCGGAAGAGTTCATAAAAAATCACGAATTGACGGTTCATTACGAAAATGGGACAGAAACAGCCCCCTTTATCAAATGGATTTTAGAAGATCATCACTCATCTAATGACTTCAACTGGTTTGAATCCTATAAAGGCGAGCTTGGTTTTTTTATTAATAGAGAATCCCTGTATATCATTGAACCCGAAACAGGACAAATCAAAAAAAAGCTTGCAGTCAAAAAATCTCGACATCATGAACCACCAGAGGATTACAAGGGCTTGAGATTTGATGGGGGCAGTATCATTGAAGCTCGGGATCGATCGTTGGAGACCGTCTGGTCCTTTGTCCCGAAGCACGAGTCTTATCTATCATGGAATGGCGGGATTGAAAACGACTTTAAAAATGGGCAGGTATTAGTCCATGGCAATTTCATTATGAAGGGTGGACTTGGTCATGGGAAGGGTGGATACGCCTATGCGTCAAGTGTCTATGCCCTGGATGCCATGACAGGCAAAGAGAGATGGGGATTTGGGGTAGATGGAGAATTGATGGAATTTTCAAAAAACCCTGAAAAGGATGAAATCTATACTGTCTACTCCGATATCATGATGGCTTTTAACACAGTTACAGGTAGTCAAGAATGGGTCACACCCCTTACACTGGGTGTGGAAGGATTTCGTGCAAACCATGATTACGTTTTTATTAGCACCGGACGTGGGGTATTCCAAGTGTATGACTCAGCAAACGGAAGGATAAAATGGGAGGTGGCGCCTCCCATGGACTGGGGTTCAAGTTGGGACCAACTCCCTGCCGCCTGGTATGATGACACAGTAGCTATCAGTGCCGAAAGATCGATCATAGCGTATAACATTAAGGATGGCAAAAAGAAGTGGTCTATTACTTTTGATTCTGACAGACTAGGTATTGAAAATGATGAAATTCCAATCTTTTATGATCCTCCATTCGTTTATGGAAATAGTATTTATGTGAAATCGGAAAATCATGGGTGGTTTGCATTGGATCTTCCGCCCATCTGAGTACATGAATTGAAAAGATTAGTTCCACAATCAGCCAGCTATTTTGATGCCTTTCTATCTAGTACACTAACTAGATCCACAGATATTGGACATGTTATTTCTAGAACCTCATAAAGCAAGAATAGATGAGAATGAAGGTATCTTATATATTGCATGACAGAGATATTTTCAAATAATACAAATTTCTCTATGGATGAAAACCTATTAACTAATAATTAACCTTCATTTAGTTATATTATGAAAATAGATTAACAATCTGTGAGATTGAGCGAGTTGTTCCATTTGAAAGAAAAGTTATAGAGGACATAATAAGAGTTAATAAAAAAGAGCCCCTACTCAGATGAGAGGGGCTTTTCAAGTACTTAACAAGTGAGAGAATTAGTTAGCCAGTTATTATCTATCCGTTTTATAAAAGATCAAACAATAAGTTATTACTTAACCTTTAACTTTCCATTTTTAATTGCATTAACTAATCCATTAAGCATAGAAATAAGAGTAATCTCATGGTCTTTTGTAACTTTATAATCTTTTTGGATAATTCCATAACCCGCCAGGTTATCAATTGCATTCTGGGTAGCAGTAGACACTTTTACTTGTTCACTCACAGCTTGAACAACTCCCTTCACATTCGGATTCATTTCTTCCAAGATGTATTGTTTCAACTTGTTCATATCAAAGTTCTTCCCAGGGCATGCAGTTGCATCAAAGTCTCTATGTGGAGCAACATCGTTAATTTGTAAGCCTTCTTGTCGCAGTAATTGAGCGATTAGTTTCGCGCCGTCACGATACTGCTCTTCAGTTGGTATTTGTTTATCAAAAGCACCCTGAAAGCATACACCTAGCGACTGATTATTCATACCCATACCTTTACAATGTGCTCCTACATTCCGACCACGCCCAAGCTGAACACCTCCGTTTTTCGGGATAAAGTAACTATATCCTATTCCATTCCAACCATTTGATTTTTTGTGATAATCATGGATCTCTTTCATTCCCCACGTTGGATGCGCTGGATGGTGAATAATGATTTTTGTGACACATTTCAAAGGTATTAATGCTTTGGAAAATTTTAATCCTACATTTTCTATTTTCATTTTTATCATCCTTTCAAAATAAAAAAGCCACCGGTCGGTAGCTTCTTATCTATCCTCTACAATAATTTGTTTGATCTCAGAAACATCCTTTGATAAAGAAGAGAAAGCTTTAGCTTGTTCCTCAATAACTGATTGGTTCTTATCAATAACTTCTTGATATTTAGCTTCTCGCTCTTTGTTATTTTTCATTGTTGAATATAACATCCATACGAAAAGAAGTGCATATCCACCTTCTTTCAAAAATAAATTTAGAATTTGTTCATCCATTTTTATCACTACTTTCAACTAAAATAGCCCTGTTCGGTACGGGACACCGCTAAGATCATGAAAGTATAAAAAACACCTACTTAAAGTGGTGTTTGCTTCATTTTATTATTAATTTTCATTGCTTTACATTATCCTACTTCTATTCATGAAAACTATGAATTATATAGATATTTTTTATTTCTAATTTCTTTTTCTTGCTGTCAATTGCATGTCTATTGAGTTCATAGAAATATCCGCATAATCAAATGGTAAAATTCGATCTGTAAAAGTTTCGATAGTGACTGTTTCTCCAATCAATTTGGTATAATCTCTCCTAATCTGTTGAAATATAGATAAGTATATTGGTAGAGCTCTTTTATATTCAATAAATAAATTAAATATCCATTCTACATCTGCATAGTCATATCTATTAACGATAATTTTATTTTTGAGTGATTTCGAAAAATCTAGACCTAAGTTTTTTTCAAAATCCTTCAGTTGCTTATTCCTATATTCCATTTGTGCAATAAATACTGAGTCACCAATATGAGCTAAGTAATTTCTGGACTTGTTACATTTATTAAGTTTTTCATTAATATCCTGTGTTAACTCATCTAATTCAATTAAATCAGAGCATGTTTTTTTATTAAAAGCTTTTACCTTATCTCTAAACTTCATATAAGATACTGCTTCTTGAGTACGGTCACCAATAATATTTAAAATTTTAAGATTTATAAAATTTAACATATCACTTAATTTTATATATTTATAATATGGGAATAATTTAAATCTCTTTCTCTCTTCAGAATAATTTTCTTCTTTTAATAATTCCAGTATTAAATCTACAGAAATCCCTTCAGCTTCTGGCTTAATTTCTTTATATTTCTCTAAACAAATTTCTTCTATTTCAGTACGATAATATTTATATCTCATCAAATACTTCTGTAAATGCTCAATTAATAAACCTAAATAATCGATAAAGTCTTGCTTTGTTTCAAAATCATAAAATACCTTCACCATAAAATATTTAACCCCCTAAGAATAATCAGGTAAACTATACCATAAAATTGAAAAATTTGAAATATTCTTAAAAACTCCAAACTTCCAAATTTCCCACCTGTTTTTTTACATTGTCTCTTGTTATTTTCCGCAACAACAATATTATCGATCATCGAAATAGTTTAAATTTCTGATATCAGATATGATACAAGTAATCATAAAATAGCACTAATCGTTCGGGGCATTTCCTAGTCCGTTGTTTATAAAAAAGCACACCTAGAATTGGGTGTACTCTTAAATGATCTAAAACTATTCAAATGTAATAGCTTGTTCTTTCTCGCCTATTTTCCCACAAAGCATTTACTTAAAATTCCGATTCAAGATATATGCTTTGTTTCTATGGTTAAATATGAAGTAATATTTGTTTCTTTATCAATTTTATGCCACAACTTTATTGTCCCATAGAAGTTTGATTCTTGCTCAACATCATTATGAATCCATAGTTTTGTTGCTTTACTAATTTTAATATTTCCAAACTTGACCATTATAATATTTAGGCTTCAAATGAATAGTAAAGGCTTGCTCGATCATTTTGCGTTCCATAGGAGAAAGCGCATTTGCTTTTTCAGTTTTTAAGTATTTTATATAACTAACATTATTAAACATTTCACTATTTTTTACTGAATGGGAGCCACTACCATGTGATTTCAATCTTTTTTTTATAGTCTCTCCCGTTTCACCTACATACAACAATTTATCATTTTTATCATAGAGCAAATAAATAAAAGATCCTTTCTTTGCCCCCTCATGCCCTATCTTCAACCTTCCATCAGCAGCTGTAATTATATCTCTGTCTGCTCTTTTAAGTTGATTTTCTATACCTTTATACAGTTTCTTAGAATAGTTAAATAATTCAGCTTTTATATTATCCATAATTCCCTCTTACTATAAATATTTTACAATAATTCTAGCATAGTCTTTAATTTTATACATACAAAATAACACCTACTATTCAAAAGTGTTTTTATCTCCTAACCTCACCACTTATTTGAGAAAGCTCCTGTTTAATTTTCTGAATCAAAGTCGGTCTGTCGTTCCCGAAAACAGCTTCAATTTTGAACCCTGATTGTTCATAAATCTCCTTAATTTCAGTAATACGAGTATCAAGTGTTACTCCCCAATCTTTGCTCTGTACAGTGACAATATCTCCTAAATTATAATCTTTTTCATAAACGAACGGACTGTCTGTAAGAATCTGTCCTTCCAAATATTCCTCTTGTAAAAACTCTTGCAGTTGCCGTCGTCCCCGATCTGTCAAATCTTTAATAATATCAGCTTCTGGCCGAGGAACTTTTTCAGTCACTTTATTACCTTCTGTATCTATTGTTTCTACATCTGTTTCTTCTTCAATGTCACGAGCATCAATAAATAATTCATGGCGGCTAAGCCCTGATTGGTTTCCTAGCTCAATAACTCTCCGATCCACTCCTTCACCTTGACCGGCTACATATGCGATATTTTTATAATTCAGTTCACTCTCTGTATAATGAAGGGATTTAAGTGATTCAAACTGCGGACTAAAAATAACTGGAGGATTAATAGATTGATTGACTGTTAAATTTCTACCTTCAAACACATCAAAAACCCATTTTTTCTGTTGAATATCTAAATAAACATCCCAGCCAAGCCCAGCAGCAAGTGATATTTCTGTCATTTCTTCCGCAAGATTCTTATATCGTGATTGCCATGAAATACTCGTCCCTCGGTTCTGGTTAATAGCTAAAATTAATTCTGGAATTTTCCGTTTTGGATCAGCTAGGTTAATAATATTCCTATCCACATAATGTTTCATAACTGTTTCAGCATTCCCCTGTTTGTTATCATAAGCAGTGTGATTAGGTGGTATAGTAATTCTTTGAGCAACTACTACTTTTAAAGCAAATCCTTTGATGAGCCAATTCTCCGTAATTTTTCCGTTTTCATCTAACTCAATTTCTCGGTGTTTTAATTGAAAAACTTTATTTAGCTGTGAACCGACTAAAATAAGGTTTCCTTTTAATAACTTATCTACATGTTTTTTATAGCGATTAATACGAAGTTCAATCTCTCCAATTCCATGACAACGATGAATAAAGAACATAGATTCATAGTTATCAATTTCACCTAATATATCCATTGCTGCAGATAAAATCCGAATAGGTTTCTTCATAGTCTCTCACCTGTTTTTAGACATAAAAAATACGCTTATTCAGCGTTGATTTTGTTTGTATTTTCTACTGTTAGTCGTGATTCAATTGTTGTAATCATCTGCATTTCATCCGTAAGAAAAGGAAGCTCCGTGTTGGTGAACCGAAAATGTTGTTCATTATTATCTACCATTGCTGTAATATTACGTGCATAATAGTGTTCCTCAATTCTCCGAGTTGGCTGACCTATGATTGGATTTTTAAATTGGACACTAGTCTTAACAATTCTAATATTCATTGTACTTCCTCCCCAGTAATATTAATGATCTCATCTGCATTAATTATCTCTTCATCTTCAAACATATAAGTTTCACCGAGCCAGCTTTCTCCAATTTCTCTTTCTACTCCTCTTACATGCCAATCTTGAACATTCTCATCATTCCTTGTTCCAATTACCAATACCTTATATTGGCCGGCTTTTTCACAAGTAACTAAAAGTTTATCTCCTACTACTTCTCCAAATGCTCTTCCAAAATGTCGATGTCCATTTACCCAAACATCAACATTTGTGTTCAAGTACTGAAAATAATCAGGTAATTGTAGTTCGACTTGTTGACCATCTGTAATTGCCTCAATAGTAAAACGATAAAGAGTATCTCCAGCAGTGGGTGATTCTACTGCTCCGTGTCTAATAACATGTGTATCTAGCTTATGAGGTGCAGGATGTGGAATTTCGAAATTTTTTGTTCCTGCTACAGAAAGGCTTCCTGGTATTATCCATCTATGGGTATTGCCATCACTAACTGAAGTACCAAGGACCCCATCATACATATTACGCGCTCGTGAAAATGCTCCAATAGCTGTTGAACAATATGCTAAGGCCTGTGCATCTGCCCCTAATGCAGTACAATATCCCTGCCTTGCTACTCCATTAAAACTAGAATTATAATTTTGAGGAGATGATGCACCAGCATATGCAGTAATTTCAATAGGACGCTCACTACCAGGATATCTAGGCCGGCTTATCATTATCATTGGGTCACCAGAGAGACTTGCTCCTATCCAATAATTCAAGTTCCCATTTACACCGTTTGCTAAATCATAAGCACTTTTAACAGCGCTTGGTGTAGCTGCGTGAGCTACACTTGTACTAGTTATTGCATTACTAAGCTGTACAATCCCTTTTACTGTTAAAGACGCATCAGCCGGTGGAAATATATTCAATTGACTTTGAGGAACTTTACCACTGGCATCTAATGAAGCTAGTCCATTAGGTGCCCCAATAGAATTAACCAAGTCTTCTAAAGCTACATCATCAAAGTTAGGCAATATCCTAGAACCGGCCCACGGACAAATAATATCTTTACCTCGTTCATTTGTAACATTAGTTGTGGATATATATGTTTGGCCACCGATCACTTTTACCTGTACTAATGATATTTCATAAAAGTTGGGCGTTTGTATTAACGCTGGTGCTACGGGATTAACACTCGGTACACCTTTCTTAATAAAAGCTTTTACATGCCGAGCTTCTGTACTTAAATCCATACGAATAACAATACGATCAATACGGCTATTCCCTAACGTTTCTGTATCATGTGTTAAAGAAAGTACCGAATCATTTTCATAAAATCGTCCTAATATAAATGCAACTCCAGTGTTAACTGTTGTAACCATACTTGTTCCGTTAGTAGTTACAGCTAGTTCATTTCCTGCTCCTTTCATTAAGCCCGTTGTTACGAGTGCCTTAAAATAATCGGAAAATTCTTGAGCATTATACTCTCTGTCGTACTGCCCGTTTTCATCTTGAATCGGATCAAAAAAACCGAATCTTTCAGCCACAGTTACACCCCCAAATATTTATTTCTATACTCTACATACACTTCTGGTTGACCTCCATCAGTAATAAAACTAAACCGATTTTCTCCAACATTAAGCATAAAAAAAGACGACTCAAGATCGATGTAATGAAAAGCATTTTGTTCTACACCGTCTAGGGCGACTATTTTTACTTCTTTATTACCGAATTCTGTATTGATGACTAAACTATAGTTCGGTGGAATGGACCGATTTACTTTGATAAATTCTCCCGTTGTTAAGTTAGTGATTTTAGGATTAATAGATTCGCCGCGAAATGTCACTTTTATCGGAGTAGGAACATCACCTTTATTCACTAGCTCACGAGAATCTCCCCGGCTGGCAAATCTAACAGGGAATTTAAAAGGAAATCTAAAGTTTCCGACAAAGTCCTCTAATTTATAATTTTCAGGAGCGATGTCTTCCCAAAAAGGAGAAGGACAAATTAAATTAATTAATCCCTTTTGAATTGTTTCTGTTCTTGGACCGTTAGGATAGATAGGAACTGAATCGGCAATAGCTTTAATTTCTCTTACTACATGATCATTTTCATAACGGAGTATGCCTAACCCTAAC
>NZ_BCVG01000096.1 GCF_001591625.1 Metabacillus fastidiosus NBRC 101226 | reverse complement strand
CTGACAGAAGTTTCACTTTATATCTAAATATTTGAACATTAAAAAATCATTGTTTTTTGTATAATTCATTCATTTCTTTACTATATTTTAGATAAATTAAGACCATTATTATAAAAATTTTTATATCCGACAAATTTCAATGGATTTTTTATAAAAAAAGTGTAAATTTTATTACAGGAGTGTAAATAATGTAGGAGGTGATATTATGACATTCGCAGATTATATCGGTAAAACAGAATATGATACTATTCGTTTCACATTTTCACTTGTTAATGATATTGATAAGAAACTTCAAAATAAGAAGCTTTTTTATAAAAATCAGGTTATTCATTATGTAGAAAAACAAATCAGGCTTTATGTAACATCTTTATCATTAAAAAAATCATTAGAAACGATTTATATTGCAGAAATCGAACAATTATTAAATAGAAGATTAAATAAATTATTCGAAAAACATTCTGTTCTTCATTGCATTTAAGTAAAAATGAAATAGCATTTACGAGTGTGAAAGCATAGTGTAGAGAAGTATTTTAAAAAGGAGCCATAAAATATGGATTACTTAAACGCTCTCTCTTTACTAGGTGTTAGTGGTGCTCATCCAGGCGGACTCGGGCTAACAAAAGCTATTTTTGAATCAGAGCTGTTCCCCGACAGCAGTAAGATTTTAGATGTCGGCTGCGGCACAGGCCAGACTGTATACTTTTTATCACAGCTCGGCTATGATGTGACTGGAATAGATTACGATGAAACGATGGTAAAAAAAGCGGTTAAAAGAAATAAGGAATTGAATATCGTAAAGGGAAGTATAGAGAATCCCCCTTTTCTAAAAGATTCTTTTCATATTATTTTATGTGAATCAAGCCTGAGCTTTACGAAGCTTAGCCGCTCTGTTTCAGAGATATACCGGATTTTAAAAAATGATGGGATCGTTATTGCTATAGAAGTCGTAAAAGAAAAGAACTTATCCAAAGCAGAGGAAAATGAATTAAAACAATTTTATCGTTTTACTAATATATACACACAAGAAGAGTGGAAACAGGTTTTCATGCAAAGCGGATTCAAAAATATAAAAATCTCTTCTGAAGATGATTATATAGTTGATTTGGATGAACCCGTTACTGAACTATTTCCTTCAAATAAAATCCCGTCTGAATGCTTCGATCTCCTCAATAAACATGAGGAACTTACTGAAAAATATGCAAATAAGCTCTCCTATCGAATTTTTCATTTATACAAATGAAGCTTCATTTTTAAAATTTAATTTAAACGCTAGTTATAAGTACAAACTTCTCCTCCTTTGTCCACATACATTGAATATGTAATGACGACATAAAGGAGGGGAAACAATGTCACAGAACTACTATAATATTTGCTGTCAATACCAAGGTAAGATGGTGCGGATTAATGACCGAGCAGGCAATGTTCACGTAGGAAGAATTATGAGAGTAAACTCTAATAGAGTTTTTATCCAATCGAACCAAAGACCGCCTAGGGGCTTCGGATTAGGCTATTATGGACCGGGCTATGGATATGGGTACGGCTTTTATGGAATTGGACTTGGCTTTATTACAGGTATTGCTCTTGCAGGATTATTCTTTTGGTAAAATGAAGAGGGCTGGCAAATTCGCCGGCCCTTTACAGATTACTCTTATATTGCTTTCGCCTTTTTAAAATATTCTTCCAATGTCATATCATGTTCAAATATTACTTTCGCCCGCTCTACACCTACATATCTTAAATGCCAAGGCTCATATTGATACCCCGTAATTTCTTCTTTCCCTTTTTGATAACGAATAATATATCCGAAGCGGTGGGCATTTTCACGCAGCCACTTGCCCTCTTCTGTTTCTCCGAATGCCTCGCTCAGCTCAAGATTATTGCTTCTGCTGCTCACATCCATCGCAAGCCCTGACTGATGTTCACTTTGCCCCGGCAATGCCACAGTTTGGCGCGCAAGCTCTTCACCCTTCTTTTTCTCTTCATTGTTTAAAACACCAAGCTGTCTTGAATAAGAGCGGTATCCTGATACAGCGAGCAATTCTATTCCTTCTTTTTCAGCCTGTTCAAAAAGGCCTTCTAATGCAGCTGCAGCCTCTTTGCGAATATATCTTTGCGGCACGTCCGCCTTTCCAAAGGAAAATTCGACATTTGGAACGACTAAATCATCAGGTTCATATGTTGCAGGCAGTGCAAACTCTTTGTTTACTAATGCTAAAACATTTTCCGGATTCGCAATCGTCGGCTGACTGTCCACATTTTTCACAATGTTAAAATATTTAGATTCCAATAAAAAATCTTCATCAATTTGTTCCCCGGCTAATGCTGGGTTTGTTTTCGTTTTATCCGTTTCTTCTGCAGAAATTTTCCCCTCTTTATCTCCAAAAAACGGAGTTTGAGGAATTTCTAAATTCGCACAAGCTGTCGACACAGCAAATACGGTGGAAACGATTGTAAGTTTAACAAACAATTTCAAAAATATCACCCTAGTTTTATCATTTTAAACCTGTTGCTACGTTAATATTATCACTTATTATGTCGAAATATAAGTGAAATTTGTATCATTGAGGCTGGCCTGCCTTTTTAGGAAAAATTTCATTCTATTTTCTTAGTTTTGACAGATAAAATAAAGCTCAAACTTCAAAATAAAAAATATGCGCTATATGCACATATTTTTTATTTTGAAGCTCTTTGAATTTTTACTTTATAGCTGCCTCTAATGCAACAGTAATCATCTCGTTAAATGATTGGCACTGTCACAAACAACCAAACAATTTCAAAAGGGTGATATAAGAATCTTTTCGTCATTGAAAATGTTGTTGATCGTCACTAAACCTCACAAAAGTGACCTAACTTCATTTCGTTGGTCACTTTTTGATCACTCAGAGACACCGATTTTTTCAATAATAAAAACAAAAGGGCGTAATATTAATGAGCTACCTTTTACCAATAACGATAACGGCAGGCACTCCTACTAATTACTAACCTTGAATGATGGTATTAATGCCTTTGTTTCTTGAGGAGTGATATTTTGACTAACTACTTCGTATATATAATCATTAGATTTTCCAATAAAATGAGCATTTTGGTTATCCAATTCAAAACCTTTCCACTCAATTCCATTTATATTAAAATCTTCGAGTTGCTTTCCTTTTTTAGTATCGAAATCGCTCCACGAATGAACAATAGAATCTTTATGGTAAGCACGCACATATAGTAGTCTACTACCAGAACCATCTTCATTTTTATCTTTCTTATAACTATAAGTCAGGTAAGCATGATTATAAATCTTATATTTTTCATAACTTGCAGAGTATAATTCGATATCCGGATGAGTAAATTCATATAAGAATGGAATGTCTTTTCGAAGCAAATTTAAAACTGCATCAACCTCATCCTTATAATAGTCGGCTTGTTCCACAACTTCTATGTCTGCTTCTCTTGGATCTTTAAAAGGAAATTCTGTATCCACTTCTTCCATGTTATAACCATCTAAGTGTGGTTCAAAATCTTTATAATCAATAGGAACATTAACCTTAAGTTCTTCTGGATGAAGATAACCCGTAAGCTTTCCATTAGTATCATGCATCTCATATTTAACTAAAATTCCTGTATCTTTATCTATCCAAAATCTAAACGTATCTACTTCTTGCATCCTATTTTCACCATTGAATTTTCCTTGTAGTACAATTGTATTGTGTCCTAATAATTCTTCATTTTGTTTCTCAATATCCCACTGATTAAAATCACCTAAATATATTACAGCCATATGATAAGGATACAATGATAAACCAGCTGTACCTATTGGTGGCATCTCCCAATCTTTTTGTTTTACATATATTTCATTATCTAATTTATTAATATTTACACTTAATGCTTCTTGAAGTGTCACTGTTCCTTTCATTTCTTTCGGATTATATTTTTGTTCTCGATAAGTATTCCTAATATTATTGATATACCACATTTGATCAGTGTTGTGTATGACCTCTTCAATTTCGACTATCTCATTTTTTTCATATGATGTATTCGTAAATTTAACGTACCCTCCTATTTTATCCTTAGTACTTATCTTATAATCTGTAAAAATAGTTGATCCTGTTTCATCTTTATAGATGTCACGTTGTTCAAACTTACCAGTCGCAGTTATAAAATGACTAGGTGTATTCAACATTTTAGATATTATTTCTTCCTTTGTCATGTCACCGTAATACTCTTTAGCTGCTGGAGGTATATAAATACTATCAGACTTTTTACCATTTTGACTGGTATTTAGATTTTGTCTAGTATCATCTGTAATAGTAGAGTTTTTATTTTCATCTAATAGTCCTAGTTTAGTAAAGCTAAAATAGCCTAGTCCAAATAGAAGTAAACAGCTGACACATACGCTTAATAAATAGTTAAGCTTATATTTTAAATGGAATTGCTTTTTGTGTTTAGAATTTATAACAGTTCTCCTAACTTTATCTTTACTTTGCTCACTAAATTCAATATCCTTTAAGATCGTTCCATCCATCGTTTTTTTCAAATTATTGAACATATTCTCCATCAGTTTTACTCCCTTCAAGCTTTTTTTTTAATAAATGACGAGCTCTATGTAATCTGGATTTAATTATAGATAACTTTATATTTAGCAATTCGGATATTTGATTATAAGATAATTCCTCATAATAATATAAAATAATAACTTCTCTATATTTAATTGGTAAGGAAATGATTTTTTCTGAAATATATCGATTATTCTCAAAATCTATCAATTTTGCTTCAGGAGATTCAGTTGTTTTAGTCAAGGTGGAAAATAAATCTGTAAAAATAATATTTCTAAAAGTCCAGCTTTTCAGTTTATCTTTACACAGGTTTACAGTTATACTGTAAAGCCATGTTTTATAGGAAGATTCATGTCGGAACTCATCTAATTTTTGATAGCACTTAATAAAAACTTCTTGAGCAATATCCTCTGATAGCTGTTTCTGCTTCGTATAAGTAAAAGCTAGGCGAGCAATACTTTGACCATATTCAGTCATTAACCACTCTAATCTTTCATCTTTGCTTAGTTCATCTCTAGTTCTCATGTGTTTTTCCTTTCTTTAATTAGTCCTTCAAATAATTAGACGATGCTACTAACGTTTAGTTGTAATATTTTCTTCAATATATTTCTTTATTAGACAAAATTTACGAGAATCATCATTCTATTAATTTCCTGTTTGTTAAATCACAAATAAAACAAGGTCTTCTCTCATAAAACTGTGTAAGGATCATTTACCGTCATATTTGTCCAGAAAATCAAAACAATATGTATTCGTATGGAGCACTGGTATGAAAACTTGCCTGTCTATCACAATTTAATTTGTAAATTACCAAAATAAATTATGAAAGGTTTAAATTGTTTTTTTATGGAATATAAATGTAGGTGATCGAAATGAAGAAATTAAAAAGTAATATAGGCTGGCTAATAGAAAAATCAGATTATAACAGAGAGTTTTTAAGTAAAAGGTACGGTAAATCAAGAAATACAATATCTAATTGGTGTACAGGGAAAAGTTATCCTTCTACAATTGAATTGTTTGATTTAGCTCTGTTATTAAATTGTGAGGTTGGTGAGCTATATGACAGACTGGAGGAAGAAGCATGAAAAAAGTATTAAGTGTTATGGCTTTATCTACGCTTATATTATCAGCATGTAATGCTGAGGGAAGCAGGTACAGAAAAGGCTAACGAAGAAACAACTAAGCAGCAAACTGAAACAGTGGCAACAACTGAAGAGAAAAAAGTAGATAAAGAGGATACAAAAAAAGAGTTAACAGAGGACGACAAAGTAAAAATTGAAGAACTAAGTAAACCTCAAACTATCGATGGTTTAGGAAAATTAACAATGAAAGGATTTGGTTATAATAATGATCTAGGTATAGATGGAAGTCAGAACGATCCTAAACCTTATAAATTAGATGGTTACGAGATCTATATTGAAAATTTTACTGTAGGGCATGTTGAACCTGCAGAGGAAATGCAAGCTCTTTTAAATTATACCGGAGATTTTCAAGCTGTCCTGGTAGAAAATAATGAAGATGGTACGCATTCAAATGTGGTATATGAGCTTTCGGAAATGAGACTTGATATTAATGGAGAAACAATATATGCAGAACCTGCACTAAGTGATACTATGCCTTCTATTGAAGAAGGGAAAGAACAAACAGGAAATGCTTGGTTTATTATTAAAAATGAGAAACCTATAACAGCAGCTGTACTAGTAGTTCCTTCTGAGGCTGGATCTTCTAATCCTATTGAACAGCCATTTAAATTTGATGTTTTAAGTGTGGAAGATTCAGTATATAAAGACATTCATTAATTATTTGTAAATAAAGATCAGGAGAATTTAGATTGATAAAAATAAGGTGTCCTAAATGCAAAAGATGGTTTGAGGAAGAAGATCATGCTATATTGGATGAATTTTATACAATTAAACATAAGGGTTGCTATAATTACAGTAGACCAGTGAAGGATAAAGGTATTTATGAGGAAATTATAATTAATTATTTTAGTAAGGATATTTCGCATTAAAAAACTAGGGTGATAGCATGAATAAACTTAGAAGCTTTTTATATCTCTTTGCAAGAACACTTGGAGATATAAACGCTGTTAAAAATGGTACAATTGGCAAGAAAATTGCACGAAGAGCTGCTGGAAAGGTAACGAGTAGACTAATGAGAAAATTATTTAAATAAGCCCCTCTCAATTGAGAAGGGCTTTAGTCTCTTGGGGGAATCTCTTTACCATCATTGCCAATTTTATAAGGATTAATACTTAATTTACAACTTGCCACCTTTAATTGCTTTGACCATATTGTTGGCTATAGAAATCAACATGGCCTGATTACTATCTTTAACTTCAAAGTCTTCAGCCACGACTCCATATTGTGATAGATTTTTAATTGCATTTTTAGTTGCATCAGATACCTCGAATTTTTTCACTTCCTGAACAACTCCTTTTGAATCAATTTCATTATTTACAACAGGTCCAATCCAATTCTTTGTTACTTCAAAGTGTGGCATATCACGATTTTTACCAACCCATGTTCCTCCCCATGTAATTCCTAACTTCTTAGCAATCTCTCCAGCTTGTTTTAATGTTGCTACATCATATAAGTTTATTCACAGCAATATCCCATGCTAATCTGCTAGTGTGACGGCTATTTCTAGTCCAAGTTACTTTTTGTCCGGATCTAGTTCTGCCTTGAGCATATAAATAGTCTTGTCTAGCTTGAGAACGATAAGTTTCTGTGATGAAAATATCGATCCCAGTTTTTTTACACTCGCTTAAAAACAGATTGCAAGCTTCTTGTGCTACTTTATCCAATTGGGAAATATCTCGACATATCTTTGTTACATCAGTCATTAACGATTCCTCCTTTTAAAATAGAAAAAGCCACCTATCAGCAGCTTACTTCTTTATTAATCCTTGCTGCTGCAATGCTTTCTTTTGCAAGAGTTTTAACTTTTTTTATTTTCTTCAATAAAAGGATGGTGTTATTGAAATAACATGGGATTCCTGATAGCTTTTAGATCTTTTTAATACACACATTTAGGCTAAAAGCACATAGGATAATTGAGATGTAATTAATGATTATTTTTAGAGAGGTTGATAAAATTGTCCGATCCATACAGACAACAGTATCTAGTAACACAATGTATAACATGGGAAAACAAGAAAAATAAATGGGTTCGTGTTAATCATAAATCACTTGGTTCAATATATTTGCAGGTTACTTATACTAATTGTGATCCTGATCCAAACAAAAGTTACGTATCTGGTAACTTTATTAGACCGGGAAGTTCTGTTATAGAATTTTCTGATGATTTTTCTCCATTAGATTTAGATGCGCCAGTTGACTATTATGGCCCTATTCCTCCACCTTCTCAACATACAGACACAGATGGTCCTTATTGGTGCCAATGGTATCCTTCGCATCCCTTGTGTCATCGTGGATGGCTTAACGGAGCAGGTGGTGGATCTGGAACCCCAATAGTTCCAGATCCCCACGGGCCAAATTTTCCAAACCCTTATACACAACCATATGCACAACCGTATGTACCGTATCTGCAGCCATATATAGGTCAACCTGGTAGATAATTAATGTAAGTTATAACTGTTATAGATAAATGGATGATTTTGATAAGAAAATAACTTTCATTGACTAATTTAGTTCCGATTCTTTATTTAAAGAATCGGATTTTTTATGTTTTGTGTTGTTTAAAAAACGATATGCTTTGCTGATTTAAAAAAGCCCCCTATAAAGGATGCTTAATATTTATTCATATGATTTTTACAGATCCTAATCATTTCATCAGAAATATTGTCATCTTTTAAATCAATCCAAGGAATTTTCACATCTCGATTCTCACAAACCGCTTTACCCATATATTCTTCTCCAGAGGAAGCAATAAACACTTCCCATGTCCAAGTCTCTGTCCAAGTTCCGTTACTACCAAAAGGTCTTTCCTTATCGATTAATAGTAAATAATGCTCTTCAACATTTAATCTTTTCATCTCTATACCTCCTATGTCTTCCATTTCGACAAAAGGGGATATTTTCCTTCTTTTAAGGTCACATTGACTAGATAGCCCATTGATTCCAAATAAACATGACACGTATCAATTAAAGAAGCCTTAAATATCAAGGATTTATCACAAGAAAAACGACCTTAAAATTTTTCTCTTTTATTCATAATGATTCATTTTAGACACTAAAGAATCTGCATCAATATCTTCAAAGTTTGTTGCTTTTGTAAATAGATTCGAGGAAAATTGATTTATTTCAAAAATTATAAATAACATTGTACAAATTAAAAAAACACGTATAAACGACTTCATTTTATATAATCTCCTTTTGTTTTCAAATAAAAAATTATAAGCTCGAGCATAAACATTCTAATCCAAGTTCTTTCATATTTTAATACTTTATAGCAAATTTTTTTGTAAAAACAAAAGAATTTCATTTGTTTTCCACTGATTCGTTTTAACCTATCTAATACTCCCAATTTGACGTTTTAAGTAATAAGAATATAATTGTGATTGCTTTTATTTTCAAACACTTTAAATCAAAGAAAAAAGCACCTTTTTAAAATTAAGTAGGTGCTTTTCTTACTATATTTGATTAATACCATATTAACAGTCTGAAACAGAAATAACCTGTCGTTCTTCTGCCAAAAGTCTGCCGTTTGTCTGACATTATTTTTTATAGTTATCAAACCTTTACATTTAATTCAAATAACATTTTCTCCAAATTCTTTTCTAATAATCTTTCTAATTAAACCAGTATGAGTTAAATGAATACCGTTAGCATATCTTGTTGTAACTAATTTATGATTTCTTTGATGTTCGGGAAACAATAAATACATCTGTTTTGCTTCTTCCCGATCTTCAAGTTTCACTTCGGCTATATGTTTATTGATAATATTTTTCAACTTCCCAATTGTATCAATGTTTACTGAAAATAATTCATCTAATATTGTCGCATACAATTCATGACCTAGTCTCTTATTTTCATAAGGTAACATTGATTCCATAATATCAATAAGAGATTCAATATCTAACTTTTGATCATCAATATTTTTGCTACTTAAATTATCTCTTTCATTCAAAAAACGTTCAAATTCAAAATCAACTACCTCTAACACCGCGGCTGCTCTACTAATTGCTCTTCTCAATTCCGGTGGAACGTGTTCTTCTCTTTTATATTGTAAAACATGAGAAGTTGCTGCCCATATATGTTGAGCAGCAGTTCGCACCTGTACTTCTGCTATTAAACCATCCAATTTTTTCAAATTAGGAACATGTTTCCGCTTATCGATATCTTGCATCACTTCAACCGGTAAATGATGAAAAATTTCATGTATCTGCTCTAAGAAACTCATTCTATTCCCCCCTATTCAACACTTCCTACCTTTTGTTTACTAATGTATAATCCCGAAGAAATTTCATATCCTAAAAAAAAACCGAGGTGAATATCATGCCCGCCAATTTTTTTAGAATATTTAATGCAATCGTTTTATGGGTAGTTGTTTTAATCTTTCTGCCTAAACAATCTTTTAAAAGGTTTTTACCAGTTACATTTTTTTGCTCTTTTCTTCTACTTATTATAGAAATGTTAAGTCCAATATTTAATTGGTGGAAAGTAAAGGGTGGTTACAAATATATGGTATTTGACGCGTTAGCATTTATCTTAGGTCCGTTTTTTACAATTAATTTATGGGTATTTCATTTAACTTTTGGAAAATTTTCTTTATATGCTATTTCAAATCTCGTTATAGACTTTATTTTTGCTTATTTTCTATGTCCGGTTTTCCAGAAGATTGGCCACTTCAAATTCAAGAAATTCACGTCAACTAAAATTTTTGTCCTTTACTATACCCTTGCTCTATTGAATTATGGATTTCAAAAATACATCGAGAAACCAACTGAAAACATACAAAGATAATCTTACTGTCAGCTAATGTTACACCACTCAAAACTCTTTAGGATAACCTTAAGAGTTTTAGTTATTCTATCTATCATTTTATTTCATAAAATCATTCAAATTGGAAATTATTGATTATTGTGTTTTTCTAATTGTTCTAATAGAATGGACTACTATATCTAATTTAGAGGATTGTGCCTCGGGTAAGTCTGCAAAAACTAAAATCCAAAATCCTATCACTATGCAGGTCCTTACTTAGACTCATATTCTGTTATCCGAAAAGAATTATGGGTCTCTTTTTTTGCTTTACTCACTCTAATAAACTTAATGCTTATTGTATTTACTTTCCCTCTAAAAAATTAGGTATATTTCCCAAGTCTCATTCAAACACTATTCCTTGTGGATGTTGAATATCCAACAAAAGGAGAAAGAAACAATGTCTTTCAATTTAAGGAGTGTTTTCATGGGAATTTTAAGTGGTAATCCTCAAAACGAACCTATGCATTACGGTGAAGTTTTTGGCGTATGGAGTTATTTAACTGTTGCAAAAGGTCTTCATGCTAGCTACCAGGCCTTCACTAACCATACTGGTGACGATGATCTCAAAAAACTTTTAGAAGAAGCTATGCAAGGCTTAAAACAAGAAATTAATCAAACTGAAGAATTATTGAAAGTAAATGGAATTGGTCTTCCACCTTCACCTCCAGACCGTCCAACAGCTGATCTCGAAAGCATCCCTGTAGGAGCTAGATTTTCAGATCCTGAAATAAGTGCTGCAGTTTCAATGAATATTGCTACTGGATTAGTCTCTTGTAGCCAAATAATGGGACAATCTATTCGAGAAGATATCGCATTATTATTTGGTCAATTTCATGTAGCTAAAGCACTCCTAGGTGCTAAGTTTTTGAAACTTAATAAGGAAAAAGGATGGTTAGTTCCTCCACCATTACATTTACAAGTACCTGATAAAAAAGAATAGTCATCTTTCAAGCAAAGTCCTCTTCTTATTGAAGCTTTATGGACTTTGCTTTTTTAATGAATTGATCTATCATTATGTTTCTTAAAATCAATTATTTTCCGGATCAATTGAACATTAAGTACATATAATAAATAACCACCTTCTGCATCATATCTTTGCACCTTCTAATGGGCACTCATTTTGGGTGTCTATTTATTTTTAAAAAAGTGAAGGGATGTATTGCACATATCCAAACCATTTAAACCCCTGCTACATATACTATCTTAACCTCAACACAAGGAGGTGTAAGATATGAGTGGATACGCAGGTGGAAACGGAGGCGGATATGGCTCCGGTGCTGGTTTTGCACTAATCGTTGTTCTATTTATCCTTTTAATCATCGTTGGTGTTGCATACCTTGGCGGTGGTTACTAATCTTAATTTTTTCAGTTAGGGCAGACTACTTTATTAGTGGTCTGCTTTTTAATTGAGTGAAACAGTTTGCTTACTCTGTAACTTATAAAATCAGATTTATTACACATATTTAACCAACGATTGGTTATAACTAAAGCATCATTACATATAAAAGGAGCTACAAAATGGCTAAAAATCATAATGGAAAACTTCTCGCGATTATATGGATGCTTGTTGGCAGTACTCTTCTTGCCTCTATTTTCAATATTGTTCTCATTAATTACCTTGTAGAGATCAAGAGAAAAGTGAACGTTTATCTCAGCTGTTAAGAAGATGATACTTAGCTGTTTTTTATTCATCAAACTTCCTAATACTTAGGCATTTTTATTAATCAGCCGCATATTCTAAGATAGAACATGCAAATATCTTCTTACTTATGACTACCGCGCACCTCTTGCTCTCGGTAGTCTTTTTTCATTAAATGAATTACTTTAAAAAGTTGGGACATAATAATTACTGGTACAAGGATAATTCAATTTCAATTGTCAGTGACTAGACTAGCAGGCATTTCCTTGTACTGCCCTCGAAGCATATGTTTATTTTGATCAATACATCAATTTTCCTGATACTTAGATATTTTTATCAAACATCTAGGAACCTTCTGTAGCTAGCTGCATATTATAAATTGAGCTCGCAAACGTTTTATCTCAATACTGGACCTTGACTACCTTCCAACAGGTAGTCTTTTTCATGCAATGAATTACTTTAAAAAGTTGGGACATATTAAGTTTAGAGATAGAGAAAACATCAATTCCTAGAACATTGAATTTGTTAGATTGAACTTTCTGTTGATTTTATTAGTGGACTACCTTTCCTCCAAGTGGGTAGTCTTTTTTGAACTTATCCATCATCCTAAATTGGCTCTACTGACTATTTGCAAAGGATTATATCTGCTCAATAAATTTTTTATTATTTTAAGACCAACTGAATTATTTTTTCGTAATCATACACAATCTATGATTGAGAGGTGATAAACTTGGATAACCAAAGTAATCAACAAGAGAACAATCGTAAGATTGACAACAAACTCTTAGATAAAATGGGCGAACCGATCAAACTTTTCTTAGATACAGTTACAGATCATAATCCAAATAATCAACAAAGAGATCCTAACAGGGATAACAGCCAATAATCTTTAAACTAAAACGCCATAACCACTTGGCGTTTTTAATTGTTGTAAAATCATTTAAAAACCCCATCACTTTTACTTAGATTAATAATCTAACTTCCTAATAGTTAGACATCTTTATCAACTAACTGCATATTATAAGTAGAACTCTGAAACATCCTATCTCAATACTGACCTTGGCTACCTTTCATTCTTAATAGGTAGTCTTTTTTTATGGGCGTATTAACTAATCTAATTTGGACATAATAGTCATTGGTACAAGGTTAGGCTGAGTGAGCTTCCCTTCAATTAGCCTAGCGACCTTCGCCTTGTACCTCCTTAATGAAATAAAATGTTTCTTGAATATCGAATTTGGATATACTATCTACTGGTGCAAGGTAAAGCCAATTTCTTATATCGATGCTGGAACGAGCCCCCTTGCACCTCCCCCGAAACATAATTACTCTTTTGTTTCCCAATAGTCTTAATGAATCTTTACTCACAATCATATCTCTTAGTCAAACTTCTCCAATTACTAGTCAAATTGCAAAATATTTGCTAAGCTAACTCTAAAATAATATGAGGTGGTTAAAATTCTTATTGAGAAAAAGACCTGCAGAGATGAAATTATAAATGCCGTTCATTACCTAATTCAACTAAAGGGAAAAATGAATTCACCATTAGTGAAGTCATCCAATACATGAGAGATAAGGGAACAAAATATACGGACTCCACAATCAGAACTGATATATCATCAAGATGTTGTGCAAATACCCCAAAACGTCATCATGCAGTTTTTTACAATGATTTCGAAAAGATAGAAAAAGGGATTTATAGATTATATAGACCATTGAAATAATGGTCCCCCTTTTCCTTACGGAAACGTTTTAATTCTATGTTTAACTCCAACTCTTCTCCCATAAATTCCAATTAATACTATCTAATATTTTCCTATTGAATTAGTATTATATCGAGGTGATACTATGGTCTTTATTTTTATGATTGCTAGTTCTATACTCGGTTACTTTCTTTACGAATATAAAGGCGCTTTAGTTGGTGCCGGCTTTGGTTTACTGCTTTTTATCTCTTATCAACTAGAAATCATTACAAGTTACATCAAAAAGCAACAAAACACTTCTGACAAAGAACCGGATATTTAGGTTCTTTGCTATTTAAAGAAACATAATAATTCTTTTGTTTTATAAAACCCATGGAATATTCGGTACTTTTGAATTCCAAATATAGAAAAATAGTAATATATGTTAAAATATTCATAAAT
>NZ_BCVG01000095.1 GCF_001591625.1 Metabacillus fastidiosus NBRC 101226 | reverse complement strand
CTGATAGAAGTTTCACTTTATACTTTCTATCATCATCCAATCAAATCCGCTCCTATCCATTCTATTTTTTCTAAATTCTAGTAAATTCGACATTTTTCAACCATTTCCTTTTTAGATGTCGCTTATAATAAATAATATAAATTTCTAAAGGGGGATGCCGAAATGGGGATGACCGCCCGTTATTTTCGAATTTCAACTAAACTGTTGGAACATATAAAGCTGCACCCGGAACAAATAGAAGAGATTATTTTTGAATCAGAAAGGCTTCAAGAAATAGAATGTGATATTGATAAAGCATGGCATGGAATTTACTTTCTATTAACCGGTGAAAAAAATTTAGAAGACTTTCTTAATACATCTTTAGGTGAAGTGGTACTTGGCGGAACTGCGATTGGCAATGATTTAGGCTATGGGCCGCTTCGCTATCTCGAAGCAGACGAAGCAGCAGAAATTTTCAATGCATTAAAACATATTACTGTAGATGATTTTTCTGAAAGATTCAGTGCCGAACAGTTAAATGAACAAGATATATACCCAATGTATGATCAATGGACAGAAGATGATAAGGATTATTTACTGGAAAACTATGAAGAACTTTTTCAATATTTTAAAGAAGCTGTGAACAATAAGGAAGCGATCCTGCTTTTAATTCATTAAAGTAATAAGGAGACATTGCATATGACTAACAACTGGAATGCAAATTTATATGATGGAAAACATTCATTCGTTTCAACATTTGGCAATGATCTAGTTAATGTATTAGCACCTGAAAAGAAAGAAAAAATTCTTGATCTTGGTTGTGGAACAGGAGATTTAGCTAATAGATTATATGAACTGGGGGTTGATGTTACCGGTATTGATCAATCAGAAAATATGATTCATCAAGCAATAAATAAATATCCGCATATACCGTTTAACGTTCATAATGCAATAAAATTAGATTATATGAATGAATTTGATGCTGTCTTTTCCAATGCGACCCTTCACTGGGTAAAAGAAGCGGATGAAGCTCTGCACTGTATTTACCGCAGCTTAAAACAAGGCGGAAGATTCGTTGCAGAATTTGGCGGTAAAGGAAATGTTCAGCTTATTACATCTGAAATTATTAATCAATTAAAATCTTTAAATACAAACTATAAAGAAGAGAATTTCCCATGGTATTTTCCAAGCATCGGTGAATATTCCTCTTTAATGGAGAAATCCGGGTTTAGAGTAACCTTCGCTCAGCATTTTGACCGGCCTACTGCTTTAGAAGGAGAAAATGGGTTAAGAAACTGGATCACTATGTTTGCTGGGAATATGTTTAGAAATATAGATGAGGATATACAAGAGGCTGCCATAAGAAATGCAGAAAATAATCTAAAAGAAGTTTTATACAGCAATGGCAGCTGGACAGCAGATTACAAAAGAATCCGTGTTGTCGGTATAAAAGAATAATACATGGAGTTGTTAGAAATGAGACCTTTGCTTACCAATGAAATACATATTAAAGATTTTAAAAACTTTTACTGGTTAAAAGAGGAACTGCAATCATTTTGCAGAGAAAACGGGATGAGCGCAAGCGGGTCGAAATTAGAAATCACAGACCGGATCGAAACATTTCTTTTAACTGGTGAAATCAAAAAGCCGTTAAGAAAATCAAGCTCAAAAGAAAAAAAGCAGGAAGAGCTGAGCCTTGATACAGTCATTACGGAAAACCACCGCTGTAGCCAAGATGCGAGAGCTTTTTTCAAAACGGTTATCTCTCCTTCGTTTCACTTTTCTACCTATATTCAAAACTATTTTAAAAATAATGTAGGAAAGACGTATCGGGATGTCGTGACTGCCTGGCATGAAGAGGAGCAGCGAAAGAAAGACCCTGCATATAAGAAAGAAATCGCTCCACAATTTGAATACAATCAATTTATTCGTGATTTCTTCGCTGATTCTGAAAATAAAGGGAAAAGCCGGGAAGATGCGATTGAAGCATGGAACACGATTAAGAAGCTTCCGGGTAATAATAAATATATACGTCTATAAAAGGAAAGGAACGCCCTTTACGACGTTCCTTTCATAACCCTATATTCATTTCTTCTGCAATTTCCTTCAATTTATCAGCACGGGTAATAATAAAATCCCTCATATATTTTTCTAAAAACAGCTTATCTGCAAGATTCCCAATCACCCCAAAAGGTGATTTATAATCAAATGTATCTTTCATCAATGTTCCGCTGCCGCTCTTTATGAATTCATGTGTATGTGTGAACGAGTGAAAAGCCCCTTTTACCATTTCATCAGTAAAACGATACGGCCTTTCGGCTTCTGTAATTTTCGCCGTTAATCTCTGCTTCACACCGAGATGCACCGCTTCCCATGTAACAGTATCTCCGAGATCTAAAAGTCCGCTCGTCACATCGCCAACAGGTCTTTCCTTCGTCTTAGCGGTTGTTTTCGTATGTGTTTCAACATCCCTTGCAAGATCGTAACACACTTCCGGCGGCGCATTTATATACACTTCATATTGTATGACAGGCAATTTGGACACTTCCTTTAATCAAGCTTCTCTCCGTCTAACACACCCGAATCTTCTAAACTGTCTCTTAATAATTCGTATTTTGGATCATTCCAAAACGCATCCGAATTAATTAATTTTGCCGCATCATTTCTTGCAACTTCCAGCGCCCGGTAGTCATGAACGATATCTGCAACTTTAAATTCAGGCATCCCGCTCTGTTTCTTTCCGAAAAAGTCACCAGGACCTCTCAATTCCAAATCCCGTTCAGAAAGAACAAAACCGTCATTCGTTTCAGTCATAATACGCATTCGCTCTTTTCCAGTTTCTGACTTCGGATCTGCGAGTAAAATACAGTACGACTGCGCGTCACCCCTTCCGACCCTTCCCCTTAACTGATGAAGCTGGGACAGTCCGAAGCGCTCCGCATCATATATAACCATCACTGTCGCATTTGGTACGTTCACACCGACCTCGACAACAGTTGTTGATACTAATACCCCTGTTTCATTTTCACTAAATTCCCGCATTACCTGTTCTTTCTCATCAGCGGAAAGCCTTCCATGCATAAGACCAACTTTATAGCGTCCATTATAGAAAAACGTCAATGTACTGTGAACATCAATTGCATTTTGCACATCAAGCTTCTCTGACTCTTCAATGAGCGGACATATGACATATGCCTGTCTTCCCTGTTTTAATTCTTTTTCGATAAACTGTAAAATCCGCTCTAATGTATCTGGTTTTACCCAATATGTTTCAATCGTTTTCCGACCTGCAGGAAGCTCATCGATAACAGAAACATCCATTTCACCGAATGCCGTAATCGCAAGTGTTCTTGGAATAGGAGTTGCCGTCATAAATAAAACATCAGGGCTTTCTCCTTTCTCCCTTAAAACCCGGCGCTGCTCCACACCGAAGCGATGCTGCTCATCTGTTATAACGAGCCCAAGTTTATGAAAATCAACTTCATCCTGAATGAGTGCATGTGTTCCAATTAAAATATCAATCTCATTTGCTTTTAATCTTTCAAGAAGTTCTCTTCGTCTTTTTCCTTTGACAGAACTCGATAATAACGCAAGGTTTACATCAAATTTTTCAAATAGTTTAAAAAGAGATTCCGCATGCTGTTCCGCTAAAATTTCTGTCGGCACCATAAGCGCCCCTTGATATCCTGATAAAATGGCCGCATATAAGGCAATCGCCGCAACAACTGTTTTCCCGCTTCCAACATCACCTTGAAGAAGACGGTTCATTCTGTATGGTGATTTTAAATCAGTTAAAATTTCATCAACAACTCTTCTTTGTGCAGTTGTTAACGGGAAAGGCAGCGAATCGATAAACTCATTCAGTTTCTGTTCATTAATCTCGTGTGCATTACCTGCTGACTGCTCCCTTTGAATCTTCCTAAGAGCCTGCATTTTTAACTGAAATAGCAAAAACTCTTCATATACAAATCGTCTTCTCGCATGCTTTAAATTTTCATGCTCGATCGGACGGTGAATCGTTTTAATCGCATCTATTCTCGTAAGAAGCTTATACTGCGTAAGCATTTCCTCCGGTAAATTTTCAACGATATCTTCTGAAAACTGCTGCATCGCAAGAGAAATAAATTTCCTCATCGCCTTTACTGTCAGCTTTCCTTTTACAGAATAAACAGGTTCAAGCTCCTGTTTTAATTCCTGCGGTCCGAATTTTATTTCCTGGACAGTAATCGTCTGCCTATGCTTATCCCATTTTCCTGATACTGTTACTGTCATATTTAACTCTAATTTTGATTTATAATATGGACGGTTAAAACAGGTAGCGGTAATTAAGTAATTGCCAACTAGTACACGAATAGAAAGACGTGACCGGTTTTTACCGAAATATGTTAACAGCGGTTCACTATGTATCTTTCCTTCAACCGTTACCCTTTCATCATGCTTCACTTCCGCAAGATCTCTTAATTTATAATCTTCGTAACGATAAGGGAAATATTCAATTAAATGCCGGATCGTCCGAATTCCCATCTCATGCAGTAAAATCTCCGTTTCGTCCCCGATTCCTCGTAAAACAGAAATTGGTTCATCTAATCTATTTTTCATTTCCATTCAGGGACCCTCCTGCCCATCGTTTTATATACTTTAAGTTTACCATAATTCATATGCACAGCTTCAAATTTAACAGAAGTTATTTGCGTAACGAATAATACTTTCTAAACGTCTAATTTATAAAGACAGTATGAGGAGAGATATGATGAAAAGGACCGTATATTTGCTTTTATTTGTGTTATTACTTTTAGCCGGATGTAATAATACAAAGGAAGTTACAAAAGATGGTATAGAGGAAGAATTCACTATGGAAGGAAAAATTTTAGAAATAAGTAAAGAAGGAAATGGAATTTTTATGGAGACAGATTCCATCTCTAGAATATTCATTCATCTTCCAAATAAAAATGATTTAACAAAGTACGAGGTTGGAGATGAGGTTATTGTTTCGATAGAAGATGGAGCTATACAGGAATCAGATCCCCCACAAGCAAGAGCTTTGAATATAAAGCATAAGAATGATAAGTCGTAAGGCTGCCTGTACTTTCATTCAGCAATTTCTTTATTTTGAGATTGTTTGAGAGAAGGAAAACATAGAAGCAGAGAGCTGACATACAGCTCTCTCACTTTGACAGTTGTTTCCTCACCTTATGTGTCTCTAAATCTGCTAATCTCACTGGAACAGGCAGACGGCTTTCTTTATTTATACAATTCAGTACAATATCCGTACTTGTATCCAAATCAATCCAGTTCCCGCAAGAAACAAAGATTGGCTTCACATTTTTTGTCGTTCTGAGTGTCCGGCCGTAAACTTCATTATCTATAACAATATCCGTGTAACAGCCCTCTTCATTTTCCGGCATGATAAAATCTGTATCCTTTATTTTAAGATAACTCTTTGCTACTCCAATTGTCGGTTTATTTAAGAAAAAAGAGGCATGTGTTGCAATGCCCATATGACGGTAATGCAAATACCCGTTTCCATCAAACATATACAAATCCGGCAGCTTCGTTAACTTCTGAACCGCTTCTATAATTAATGGGAGCTCCCTAAAAGCGAGAAAGCCTGGGATATAAGGAACGGTTATTTCTCCATAGCTGTACACTTTTTCGATAACTTCCTGTGTACGGTAATCGACCACAACGATACAGCAAGTGCCATATGCCTTTCCATCTTTATCCCAATAAGCTAAATCTACTCCTGCAATAGATTGTATTTCCTCTTTTTGAATAGTATTTTCGAGTTTCACTTTAGCTAATAATTCATCTTGGATGTCCGAAAACTCTCTTATTATATTTTCATTCATTACGCTCCCCCATTTTCAACGTGTGTTCCCATACCTTACCATATATACAATGTAAGAGATACTTTTAAACAAAGGACTTTGATCATTCATAATAGAATACTAAAAATAACTAATATATTTATAAGGAGAAAGATAGCATGGATTTATACAGTAAAATAATAAAAGAAAAAATCTTCTCTGTTAAAGAGGCGGAAGAAGCTTTTGATTATTTAAATGATAATTATTATGTCGCTTATATCGATTGGAAATTAGACTTTGAGGATGTTGTATATAATCTAAATCTGCTCCTGCATAAACTGGGTTATGAGCAGCTGGAATTACGTGATAATGATGATTTATTAGGGGAAGAAGCGATCGAATACATAGCAAAATACATTAATAATGAAAATTGGGAATGTATTAGTATTGATGTCGATACTGACGGTCTATATATTGGGATTGTTAATCTCAGGCATATTGAAGAACTTGAAAAAGCCGTTGAACAGCTTGGATATAAATTATATAGATATTAAAAAATACTCTGGCATAATTTCTGCGGAACTCCCATTTATAAAGGCTGTTTTCTGGCATGTACTCCAACTTAGAAATCAGCCTTGCTGTTCTGTTAAAGGGTCATAATCTATCTCCATTTTCAGCACTCTTTCCACTTTAATTATTTTATAAATAATCAATATTATAACCACCTTTTCGTGGTAGCAATTCTTCGAAATCACAAGCTGCTACTGCTTTAAAACCAGCATTCCACAATTCTATTAACAAATGAGAGATTTCTAAAACATACTTATCTTTACTTGCTTGCTCAGTTGGCTCGATTTCCAAATAATACTTATAATATAAAAAATCAGCATTCTCTCCATTGCTTTTATGTTCACTAAAATCACCATTACTAAAAACATATATATCCGCTTGCTTTGTTACTATATTTGAACCATTGACATTACCTTCTAAGATGCTACGAACTCTTTCTATAACAAAAGTTTTTTCATCATCGCTATCTAAAAATATTTTAGTAAATAAATCTAGTTCCTCTTCCAATAAAATCACCTCATCATCGACATGATACCTTTTTAATACATTCTCTACACCCACTTATTAAAAATGAATACTTTCTTTAACTGCTTTTCTGCATATTCTCAAATTATATATGGTATTTTTTTACTTATTCACATCAATAAAGAATCTGATAATCTCCAGATACAACAAGTTAAAGCCTATTGGCTTACCTGGACCATCTATTCCTATCACAGTAAATTTTTCATATCTGATACGCTTCATTTATCAAATCAATTCCATCTGCAATCCAGTACTTATCCTGTTCAGATATATATTCATCAAACGGCTTGTATTCACCGACCCATCCACTTGGTACATATCTTTCAAACGGAAGTGTTTCTGGAAAACTCGACAATAATCTTCTGTTATCAAAATCAATGAATAAGGATGGATATAAAGATAAAATTGTATCTTCATAGTCTTTCTTCTCTACCAATTTCTTAAGTTCAATTGATTTAACTTTATGCTCACTTAAAGCAGTCAAATAACTTTCAACCGTATGTTCATTTATAACTTCAATATGCATCCTGGACATTAACATATGATCTAAATCATATTCATGGCCATTTCTTAAGAAATCATCTCTTCGTTTGATTAAATCTAATATCCAATAATCCTTATCTGTTACATACCAGCTAAACCTATTCTTATAATTGATCCCAACAATAATATTGGCAGCATACTCCGGTTTGCATTTCATCATTTCCCCTCCTAATTTCTTTATATTAAATATGCCTCAACTTAATATCACACTTATCTTCTTTGGCAACATCCATTGCTACACACATTACTTCAAAGAATGTTCTGCCATTAGCAGCTGTAAAGTAATTTGCCAGGCTTTTAATTTGTGGATTTATTTTATCTCCCCACGGCGGAGCTTTTGATAAATCATCAATATCCCATACAACGTATTGCTGTGAGTATTTCAAAAGTTTCTGTTCAATTTCTATTAAATCAGCTTTCGCAGTTGAAACATCAATCCAGCTTAATTTCCTATTGTATAATTCATTCATCAGTAACAGATATTTCTTCCCCCATCCTTCTTTTTCTAAATGATACGAGATTGTTGAAAAAAGGAATGGACAAAGTCACTATGTCCTAGTTCATAGTAAAAACAATCTACTAATAAACCTACAGCCATTTAAAAATATCATCTCCCATAATCATTATCTCTACTGCTGTACTTACTTAGAGAAGCAGTCAGATTCAGTACTGTACCAAGTTCACCCAGCTTCCCAATTAACTTCTTTGCTTTACCATATGGGAATTCCTGTACCAATGTAAAAGGAAGATTTCTCGAACCATTTAACAAATCCGCTGTTGAAATAGGAATCCCTAATTTATTTTTTATTTTCACCAGTTCCTTCAATCCTCCATTTGGAGATTTTATCAAGATAATACTGCAATTATCCGGAAAATCATTTGTAGTTTCCTCTGCTGTTTCAATGAAACAACCGCTATTAATCCAGTCATTAAAGTCGGAGCTAATTACAGTAGCATAGTTCGGATTCATAACTCCACCATTAACAATTAATACCGCTGTTTCTTCTATCCTTTGTAACATTAAAAAAACATTGCCGCCACCATCATCACCAATAGCAATATAGCCGTTTGCATACTTATTTACTTCCCATGTAGTATTCCGCTCCACAATATCGTCAGTTCCATAAATTAATAATCCACCACCAATTGAAAACCCATTCGTATATTTTAATAAATTTTTATATGTATGAGGTAATTTCACCTTCATTAGGTCTTCTACTTCCTTGATTTCAGCATCACTTGCCGAGTTATTTTTGATTAAATCAGGAAGATTAGATAAATCTATCATTTCACAACTCCTCCCAAGTAATTAAAATATTTATATACCACTTCTACATAGTTTTCTTTCTATGAATCCCGATATATATGAATACTAAAAAGAAATAAATGAAGCGCAAATAATCAATTAATGTTTAATAGATTATTTTGAGAACTTTTCTATTAAAAATGTATAGAAATTTTCATATTCATTTATTGCACCTTCATCATCTCGCTCCCAGTCAATAACCGGACATTCATTATTAACTAATCGTGAAGTATCAAGACAATATACACCCACTCCATAGTTCTGTATTACAACCAAATCCGGCGGTAATCCATATTTTCTCCACTCTTCCGTTTCTCTTACACAAGTAGGAACCTCTCGAAGTCCACCTCCTAAAATCTCGATACCGACAATTCCTCCTGTTCCATACTCTCTTAAAAACCATTTATAACTTTCAGGCAGCTTTACATGAAGCATTTTCTCAATACTGCTAATTTTACTATCTTCCAAAGTTCCAATAAAAAACTTTGTTGATGCGTTATTTATTAATGCAATGACTGTTTCTTTATTCAATGCTGTCACCATCTCTTATATATTAATTTTCTTATGTAATATGCTGTTTGAATAATCTCTACTGTTGACATAGCTTCTAAAATCTTCAAGATTGGGTAGTTTAAAACCTACTCCACTACTATAGCATTAAAAAAATTCCTTTCTTTATTCTCCATTTGGAATCTTTTAAATGTATTTTTAATCCCACCAAACAGAGAACACCTTGTAATCAGCTCTCAACTCAGGTGCCAAAGATGGCTTTCCAAATGTATAACCTTCATCTATTTCAGTTGGCTGTAGCGGTTCAATCCACTGTATAATTTCTGAAATATGTGAATCAGTGAGAATATAAATTCTTTCAGAAAATATTAAATCATCTTCTATTTCCATGATTTCAACAAACACATCTTGTACATTAATTTTACTTCTTATATTGAATAAAATTTTGTGAAATGTGAAGATACCCGGGTGCTCCAAAAGATTGCAACCGATGGAACTTTCCTCAACATCTGCTTCAAAAAAATCTTCTAAAGATACAATAGGTGCTGTTTTTGCATCAGGGTAACCTTGAGCATAAATTTTCTCTTTTAAACTATTTTTCATTTAGCAGCCTCCGTTCATTCTAAATATATATTAGATCACCTAGGCTTTTATCCAAAGTAGTCCGCTCTATTCCTTTATCTACATAATACTCAAAAACGTCTTAAAATTACTATTAATCCCCTATTAAACTATTCACTTGAAACTGCTTTTTCTATAATTTGCTCAGCTGTTAAATCTTCATCTAAATAGTAAATATAATCTGAGATGTCTGGATTCTTTACTGCGTTTTCTACTATTAATAAAAGATTCTCAATTTCATACTCCTTCCCAGAAACATCTAGTATCTTAGTGACCATATCAACCAAATCTTTTTTGGATAGGTTATCTTTTTTCCTGTTCTCATAATCGATTATTCTATTACTAATGTATTCATGATCCTGATCAGTATAAAATAAATCACCTACATCAGGAAAAGTTACAAGCGACTGAAGTTCTGTTATTAGTGTATCAGTAGGTTCTAAAAGGTATGTTTTCTTCCTTATTTCCTGAACTAATTTTCTTATTCTTGCTTGCTTCACCTTAAGTACTGCCTCCTATAATGGTTTCTTAAGCTCGCTCTCTTTCTAAAGTTATATGACCTATCAATAATTCCCTGATGCATTCTCAAGTTTAATATTGTTCATAATACTAACATTTCTATAAGTTCTTAATTAAAAATGCATATTCAATTCTTCACGAAGCGCTTTTTCTAAATATTCTTCAAAACTGCTTGCTATAATTTCTTTTCCACGAAAATTAAAATCAAATGTAATGATTTCTGTATTAGGGAAATTAAAACCTACTGGATTCCCTGCACCGTCTATTCCAATAACAATAAAATTTTCATATCCTTCAGGAAGAATATTTCTAAACTGTAGAGATTTCTCTACAAATGACGGCGTAACAACAAACTCTGCCTCTCTCAATCCTAAAACAATTGCTTCACCAACTGCTCCTGAACCATACTTCAAAACAAACATTTTAAAATCCTCTGGTAATTTCACTTTTAGTTCATCTTCAGCTTGTCTCACTTCTTCAATATTAACAGGCCCTCCAAATGCTTGAGGGCACATTTCAACCTCTTCATCAATTGCATTTAACAATTCTATTTTCATTCAATTATCCCTCTTTTTATCATTTCTTTGGCACATCTTGCTTTCCAATATTCTTTACACCATTTATTGAATTGCTACCTAGCTGCTCCACTGCCAGCTCCACCTTTTTTAGAAGGAAACCTTAATCCAACTTAGCACTAACAATAAATACATTGTTATTAAAGGTCGCTGGATCAAATGGAGTGTTTCCTTATATGAATCTTTTTGACTAGTAGCCAAAGACTCCCTATATCTAACTTTGGATTTGGATCAATTTCTTTTATTTTCTTCTTTGCAGGAATCAAAGTATCTTGAACAATATTGATGATGTCTGCTCAGACTGCGCTTTAACCCTACTCTTAATTTTAACGCACAAACTATCTTACAAAAAAGAAACCTTGAAAAGCATATAAGCCAATCAAGGTATATGTTTAAAGTAACGTTTTTTATTTTTGACTATCCCTTTTCCATACAGTTTGTCCGTCAGTTAAAAAAATTGCACTTGGCGGGTCATCATAAAGCGAAATTTCAATCAATGAACCTTTCTCTTGTATTAACCAATTATATAAACTACTTTCTTTACTAGTAGGATGCGCTAAAATATCATTTACTTGAAATGTAACTGTATAATATTCGGTATAATTTACATCATCGTCATCTAACCCATTGTCTGTTTCAAAGAGTGTGTCTAGTTTACCAATAATCTTTAATCCACTATCCCACTCTATTATCAGGTCACTATCTTTATACTCTTTTAACTCTTTTATTAAAGGGTCATATTCCATGTATATCCTCCTCTTTTTACTTCTTTAATGGTTCTGAAGGCACTATATGTGCACCGTCTTTTCCGTAATGAATCATTCCTCTAGTAGTCTCAAGATGTTCACCAGTATCACCATCGTAATATTTCCCAATTGGTTTATCAAAGTCTACTCTTTCTTTTTTACCGTATCCTTAAGAGTATCAAAAATCTGCTTTATGTAAGAGTGGCTGTTTATTCGGCACTCCGTATTACCTAAACCATAAAAAATGACCTTGATATAATTTCAAGGTCATCAATAGAAGGAGATTACTTACAAGCTTTCTATATAAACATCTGAATTAGTTTTTAGTCCCTTCTCTAATGCTTTCATTAACATATCTATTAAGTCCTCACCCTCACTTGTTATAAAGTAGTTAGATAAGTTACTGATATTCTTACTAATATTATCACCCCAAGGTGGTCTTTTAGATAGATCTTCAATATCCCATATTACTTGTGATGGACTATAATTCTGTAATTTCTTTTTTATTGCTTCTAATTCAGTTATAGCGCTATCAATATTCTTATTCTCAAGTTTCCCGTTATAGAGTTCATTTAATAAGAAGGGATACTCAGTTCCCCATCCATTTTGCTCTAAATGATGGTTTATTGTAGAAAAAAATGAATGTAAGAAATCGCCATGCCCAATTTGATACCAGTAATATTTCACCTTAAATCCCACAGCCATTTCTCTCACCTCAATCAATTTGTTTTAAATTTGATATCTACTTTTCCATTAGTTTTATTCATAATTTTTCATACAATCCATCTAGTATTTCATCTGATACATTTTGTCCTCTAATATCAATTATAACAGACTGTTTTGTATCCCTAGGCAAATCAATTAATCTTTTTTCTACCTGCTTTGACACCTTATTTACTAATCTGCTCCATTCGGTAGTTTTATTTAAATGTCACTGCTATCAATATCGTTTGTTTACCATCAAAGTTGTTAGAAATATAAAAACCTTGAAAGGCATATAGCCAATCAAGGTTTTTGAATCATCTTACTAAGCCTTTGTAGCTTAATTTTAGGGAGCTGCTTTTCCTTCAAAAAACATTAAAATCTCTTTTCTTTATTCCATTTAATTATACCTTATTCTTTATAATGCCTCATATCATACGGATAATAAGGAACTTCTTTTAACATATGATCATCAAGTCTCAGGATTTTTACAATTGCGCCGCTTTTAAAACTCCAATAACCGCTATAAATATAGTCATCCTTGATTTCATGAGTATCGTACCAACCCATATCACCATGACCGGGATACCATTTTTTCTCTAAATATTCTTTTAATAATCTTACAGATTCTTCTTTATCTTTTTCATTTATTACTTTAACTAAAAATCCATAAGGTGTTTCCCATTTACAATTTTCTGTTACAATTTCATTTCTATTATCATAAGAATGAATCAAAAATTCTATTAGATAGTCTTTTATTTCACTTTTCCTTACTAACTTTATTAACCGTCCCATTTCTTTCTCTTGAACATCTAACATTATCCCTATAGATAGCATCCATACCATTTCTACATATCCGCTATTTTGATCCCAGTTTTTATCCATTATCTCCAGAACATCTGAAAGATAATCTTTTATTTCATTAAAAGAACGACCTGCTGAATACAATGCTTTTAATTCACTAAAATATATTCCATATAAATAATTATAAGCACTTCTTACACCTTCATCATCTTCTCCCCTTTCATCTATAACTTTTTTAATCATATTCTCAAATTTATTAATTCTTTTATTTTCGTCAATTATAAAATAATCAAAATATTTTTCATCTTTAATGTTATCCCTGACCAAAATATCCCCTCCTGGCTATGGACTGTAATTTATTATCTTACCTATCTATATCTAGTTCTTTTATATTACTATTTTTATCAATACGAATTAACTTTTCCCCTACATTTTTAGGGTCCAATAGTTTTTCCATCATAATCTCATCTGCTTTATCTTTTCCAACTGTTTTAATGAGCCTTTCATTTGACTCTATCCATTTTTCACTCATTTGCTTACCACTTAAAGTGATTTGTACGCACTATATAATTTGATCTAACATCATATAGGGGTTACAAGGGATACCTCTACTATCTGAATAAAGAGTGGTTTGTTCGGCACTGGGTAGCCCCACGAAAAAGAAACCTTGAAAGGCATTTAGCCAACCAAGGTTTTCTATTAAAACAATTCTATTTTATTTTCACACCTTCTTTTATTTGCTCTACTAATTGAATTAACCACTGTAGCGGGGTTAATTCAATTGCTGGAAAATAAATTTCTGCATTATTTTGTATAATGTTTTCCTTTTCTTGTTTTGTTAATTCACTATTTAAAAATTCTTCACAATGCTTTATTGTAAACAGCAAACATTCTTTACTAGCTTCTTTTATAAACTCATCTAATGTTTGTTCAGGAGAACTGATATCTTGGTGAAATGTTCCACCTAAAAAATCTTCTAACTCCTCTAAGAAATCATAACTTTCATCCATTTAAATTCCCCACTTTCTTATTTTTCTGGATATCCTGTAAGAATAAAACTACCTTCTTTATCCTTTTTAGTACAATCTTTGCTTTTGTAACATCTTCTACTACTTCTGAGCCTCTCGATACACTTCTACCAATTATCTCTCCATCACCCTTGTATCTTAATGGTAATACATAGCCGTTACAATCTAGAAAAAGAGGTGC
>NZ_BCVG01000094.1 GCF_001591625.1 Metabacillus fastidiosus NBRC 101226 | reverse complement strand
GAAAAACCCCCACTGATGGAAGTTTCACTTTATATCAATTTCTCTATAACCATTTAGTATTTCATCTGAGTATGTTATTTCTAAATTATACTCTATTACATAAACATTGCCTGAATCAGTAAGTCCAATTATAATTACTCTTACGAGAAGATTCTCGCGTTTTTATACTACTGCCAGCATCTTACCTCTTCAATTAGTACAGTCATTTTATAATAATTTATTATGTTAATCCTAAATGTTCACGGAAGGTATGACCTTCATATTTCTCTCTGAAAATACCTCTTTTTTGCATTTCAGGAACAATTAGTTCAACAAAGTCTTCTAAACTGCCCGGTAATGTAGGAGGCATAAGATTAAATCCATCAGCCACACCAGCCTCCAACCAGATTTCCATTTGATCGACAACTTCTTCGGGCGTACCTATCAGCGTGTGATGTCCACCGCCTGCATTAAGATATCCCAATAACTCCCTTACTGTAGGTTGTTTATCATTAATAATTTCTAGTATCGTTTCGTAACGTCCAACTGGACCAGTAAATTCTTCTACTGGGGGTAGTGGAGGTACTGCTTTATCAATTTCCCAATTAGAACAATCTTGTCGGAGAAAGAAACTCAACTGTTTTAAAGCTGTTTCAATAGGTAATTTCTCATCCAATGCTTCTTTTTTGGCTAAAGCTTCTTCATGGGTATGACCTACATAGGTTACTAAGCCTGGAAATACTTTAATATGTCTATTGCTGTCTTCGCTTTGTTTCACTTGTTTATCTAATTTTTCACGAAATCTTTTTGCCTGCTTTAAGTTCCACGACACGGAATAGACTGCATCGGCATATTTTGCGGCTAATACAATGCCTTGTTTAGACGCCCCTGCTTGCATTGATACTGGTTTGCCTTGCGGACTTTTTGGCGTAGTGGATGGGCCGCTCACTTTAAAATAGGTACCTTCGTGATTAAAAGGCTGAATGTTTGAAGGATTTATCAATTTTCTTTCTTCTCGATTATGTAAAAAATCATTACCGTCCCATGAAAGAAATAACTTATTCATTAAAGCAGCGAATTCATCTGCCTTCTCATAGCGCTCGTCATGAGGAGGCAGTCCTTCCATACTATGATTTAACGCCTCCAAATCAGTCATGGACGTAACGAGATTCCAGCCAACACGTCCTTTTGTAATATGATCTAAACTCAGTAGCTGACGTGAAGCAGTGAAAGGATTAGAAAAAGTACTTGAAATAGTTGAAACTAATCCCACATGATTTGTCACTTGAGAAATAGCAGTTAAATTGACGATTGGATCAAACCAAAATGCTGGCATATCACTAGCATTTTTACTTCGAAATGATTGACTATCAGCAAAGAATACGGCGTCAAAGAAGCCTTTTTCCGCCAACTGCGCTAAAGATTGGTAATAGGAAATATCTCCAATACGTTCAACGCTTGAGCCAGGCATTAACCAAGCAGCTTGATGGTGTCCACAACCATACAGCAAAACACCTAGGTGCAGTTGTTTTTCTTTCGTTTTTGTCATTTGTTTACACCTCAAAATACATCATCATTACTTGTCTTGTATACTCCTTTTTTGAAGGATTATCTATGGTTAAGCTATTAGTTCATTGTCAAACCGCCATCTATTGTGAAATTTTGACCTGTAATACCGTTCGCATTTTCCGAAGATAAATAAGCGACCATATTGGCTACATCTTGAGGTGTAGTCACCTTCTTCAATGGCGTTGATTGAGCAATTAAATCGAATACCTCTGGTGTTGTAACAGCACTGGCGTCAGTCGTTTTTAATAATCCGCCTGAAACTACATTTGCTTTTATACCATATACTCCTAATTCAGAAGCGATATTACGTGTAAAACCTATTAATCCAGCTTTAGCTGTTGTATATTCGTGGTAAGGTACAACAGGATTTTGATATAAATTAGTACCTATGCCGATAATACTTCCATTTTTTCTTTCCATAAATTGAGGTAGGACGCTTTGAATTACATTAAATGCTGCTTTTAAAGTACCATCCAGCTGTTTTTGATAATCATCCCAAGTGAGTTCTGTGAAGGTTTTCTGTTTGTTTGGATCAAATTTGAAGTCTACTAATGCATTGTTGACTACAACATCTATTTGACCAAAATATTCCGTTGCTTTTTTTATCAAGTTATCTACTTCTTTACGATTTGTTACATCAGCCTGAATTGCAATAGCATTCTCTTCACCAATCTCAGAAACGAGCTTCTCAGCAGAATCTTTGCTTTTATAGTAATTGATAACCACTTGAAATCCTTGTTGTGCCAATGTCTTTACAATAGTTGCTCCTAAACCTCTACTACTACCTGTTACTAATACTGTTCTAGTCATCATAACCACTCCTATATTTTTAATTTTGATGAAACTTAAATAATAAAATGATAGATAAAATAAAAAATACGCAACCTTCCCATAGGAAAGTTGCGTAAAAACAAATAACTACATATTAAAAATAAGGCACAATCGCTCTTTAATTATGTATTAGAGTTTACACTTTCCTACGCTAGTTTCAACTAGTTCAGGTTCAAAGGGTTTGAGGTAATACTCATCTCAGTTAAATAACACCCCTAGTGCATATATTTAAGTTATATTCAATGTTATAGTTTCAAGAAAATTATGTCAAGGAAATATATAACTTTATTATTCTAAAATTAACATATTATATCTTCTTTCATAACTAATCTATAATATTATTATAAAAAACTTAAACATTTTTTTGTAGATGGAAAATTAAAATAACATCTCTCTAAAGTGGAAAAAACAATGAAAAAGTACATAAGTCTTATAGCTATTCTTTTTATAATGTCATTCGTTCTCATTGCTTGCAGTGATAACAAGGAACAAAACAAAATCGACGACAGCTCGGAAGATAGTCATACAGAAGATAAACAGAATAATGCAGATATAAACTTAACATAAGGAAAGCGCACCCATTTCATTCTCCGTTCAAGGTTCTTCACTTCACGCTTTCTCAATTCATAGTCTGTAATGCATTCAAGAAATTCCAAGCTTTTAACAATCGCCATCTCACAACTTCTTCTTGGTCTAAAGCCATTACTGAATTCGCTGAACTGCTTTTCAAATATCGGACTTAGTACTTGATGAATGGCTTGTTGAACGACTCTATCCACTACTGTTGGTATTCCCAATTTGCGCATCTTTCCATTTTCTTTTGGGATCTCCACTCTTAAGGCAGCTTGTGGCTGGTATTTTCTTGTTCTGATGCGCTGGCGCAATTCATCCTTGTTCTCCCTCAGATATTGTTTTAGTTCGTCGACTGTTACTCCATCGACATTGAGCAATTCATCTATTGAAGGCTTTTCCTCTTTCTTTATATAAATGGATTCATATAACATTTCCATAAAAAAACTTTTTTCATTTGTTATATACTTGTTATTGTTTTTAATATTAAATACAAATTATTTTTTCTGCTATATTTTTTTAGTTGAAATAGAGTTCTCTTAAGCAAATAATGATTTTATTATGTAAATTCATAACATTCATTAAATACAATAATTTCCCAAAAGAAATTTTTAGAAGATTGCTTAGTATTTCTGAAAATTATGATATAATAAGTTAAACCTTTTACTGTTCCGTTTGCTGCCCTGCTCCTTCACCGAGCGGGGCTTTTATTTATTATCTTAAACATAATAAAAAACAGACCCTATAAATAGAGTCTGTTGTACGTAAAGTTTAAGTTAATTAAGCTTTTTGAACGTTAGAAGCTTGTGGTCCACGTTGTCCTTGTTCTACGTCAAAAGTAACAGCTTGACCTTCTTCTAAAGTTTTGAAACCTTCGCCTTGAATCGCTGAGAAATGAACGAATACGTCGTCTCCACCTTCGCGCTCGATGAATCCAAAACCTTTTTCTGCATTAAACCATTTTACTTTACCTTGTTCCATTTTGTTTGCCTCCTAGTGCGTTAAACATAACACATAATTGTAATCTATCCTTGCTCTCAGTGATATCAAGGGAATACGATTGTATCCTTAAATACCGAACAAAAATAATTCTTTATTATCATAACAAATATATGGGAGCAAAGCAAGCGTAATTCCTATTTCTTTTTTGTTTTTCAATTTTTCTTATTATATCACGTTTTTAATAGACTCTTTCTCCCGTTTCACTACTGTCTGTTGCTATGTTAAAATTTAGATGAACTTTTAAAAATAACAGAAGTTTGGAGATAAACGATGACTACTAATTTTAAATTATTATTTCTTGATATTGATGGAACGACTTTAAGGCCCAATGATACGATTGAGAATTCGACCAAGGAGGCTGTTGCAGCTGTTCAAGAGAAAGGTGTCGGAGTTTTCCTCGCAACCGGCAGGCCATTGCATGAAATATCAGACATTGCAAAAGAACTGAATATCGATTCTTTTATCGGCTATAATGGTGCATTCGCTCTACATAATAAAAAAGAAATCATCAATGCTCCAATGAATGAACAAGCCGTACAGTTTTTTATGAAAACAGCAAAAGAGCTTGGACATGAGATAGTCATGTATACAGACGAAAAAAATGTATTTACAACATTGGAAACAGAAAAAATAAAACAGTTTATTAAAACTTTCCATCTCAGGAAAAATGAACTTTACAATCCGGAAGTAACATCTCATATTTTAGGCATGACGTTAATGAACATAAAAGAAACAGAGCTAAAACAATATGAAAATGAATACAACATCCATTTATCACAAGTAAATGTGGAAGGAATGCATGATTGCTATGATGTTATACGGGATAATGTCAATAAAGGGAGCGCCATACAGGCAGTACTCAAACATTTAAACGTAGAAAAACAATCCTCGATCGCTTTCGGCGACGGCATGAATGATAAGGAAATGCTTACAAATGTCGGAGAAAGCTTTGCAATGGGCAATGCACATCCAGATCTTTTCGCTTATGCAAAACATAAAACGACCTCCGTTACCGATTCTGGAATTTATAATGGATTAAAAGTACTTGGACTTCTCTCCTAATGTAGATAATTGTCGAACGTATATGGAAGGTGTTTCCTTTTTAGTAGCGTATTATATACTAAAAGGAGCTGATCTCTTATGCCGAAAAATAAAGTATTAGAGATTTGTTGCACAAATCCTAATTGTAAAAAATGGTTTCGTTCTCCATTTTTTAATTATAATTTAGATAATTTCAATGCAAATGGACTAAAGGGCCTTAGATCACAATGCCCGACATGCGGAAATATGGTAACAGCATCTAAAAAAAATATTCGCATCCGTTCTCTTATTAATGATGAATTAGACAGAATTTCTTAAAGTAAAAGAAGATGACTCATACGAGTCATCTTCTTTTACTTTATTTTTTCAGCTCAATAACAATATCATCCAGCTTTCTTTCATCACGCATCTTTTTATTATTATTGCTGGATTTCAGTTCAGTTATTTTTTCCTCTCCATTTTCTAATATTTCTGCCCTTGTGCTTTCCATTCCGCCTTTTCCGTAATTATAATAATTAACATGCGGTGTGACGATAAGCTTTGTTGCCTTCTCATCAAGCTTCATAAATGTTTTCGACCAGTTCATATGAGACCCGTCACTGTCCCCGCTTCCACCGTTTCCTTGTCCTGAATAACTATTACCAAGATCATCTTTTATTTCAAGATCAACATTAACTACATCCCAGTTTTTCCTTACCCCTTTAGAAACATCCTGACTGTAATCTACAGTGAAGGACATCGGTGTAAACATAATTTTACCGATGCTGACCTTTACCCCATTTTCTTCCGTACTTTTATGAATAGGAAGATTATTTCTTTCTGCTGCTTTTAAATAAAAGCTAAAATCCCAATTCCCCTTGATCGTTTCTTCCTTCATCTCTGGATCAGTATTTACTTCTCCAATACTCCAATTCACATTTACCGCATCACTCTCTTCTATCATTTGAGTCGCTGTGAGCAGGCCGACATATTTATTTTCACCCACTTTTTTAATAATGGACGATCCGCTCGCTCCATGTGAACCTTCTACATTTACAAAATCAAATGTAGAAGGGCTTTCTCCTAAATCCTTCTCACTCTCAAGCGAATACGTTAAAGTAATTGTTTTCCCGTCAAACACGGCATCGTTGACAGTAATTTTAACTCCATTGCTCTTTTTCGTTACATTTAATTCATTCGCGTATTCCTTATAATTATCATAAAGCCCTGTTCTGTCATTATCTAAAAATCTGAAAATATCACCGATAATCGGTACTTGGCTCGCATATGTCGGAAATGCCAGTCCAAATGTCGCTGTTGACAGACAAAGAACAGCTGTTGCCGCAAATACTGGCTTTTTCCATTTGTTCTTCTTTTTTGGAAGGGAATTTTTTAATGTTTTTTTCAGTCTCGCTTTTTCTATCTCTGTCACTTCTATTTCCTCAAAATCCGCTTCATCTACCGTTACATCATTTAATAATTCATAAATATCTTTCTTCATATGACATTTCCTCCGAGCTTTAAATTCGTTACTTTGTGATTGAGTTTTTTCTTGGCACGATAAATCCGGTTGTCAATGGACGCTTTCGTCATATCGAGCTTCATCGCAATTTCTTCTGATTTTATGCCGAGAAAATATTTCATCATAAAGATATTTCGGTCCAGTTCATCAAGCTCATTAATAAGTTTCATCAGTTCTGCTCTATTTTCTAATTGGATAAGCTCGTCCTCTACTGAATTCTCATTCTTCATTTCCACATAATCAGAAGCAGTTTCCGTCCGTTTCACTGCTTTTCTGTAATAATCAATTGCTTTAAATTTCGCAATTGAATAAATCCACTTTTTAAATTCCTCACTTGAATTCCCTTTAAATTTCTCCGAATGATTCCAAACAGCTAGGAAGACATCATTCATGCATTCTTCGATCATTCCCTCATTACTCAGTTGTCCAAGAACTTTGTATGTAATACCTTTTATGAGAGGTAAATAATGATCAATAATAAATTCCAATGCATCTTCTTTTCCATTTTGAAGGCGCCTGATAAAATTTTTCTCATTAGATTTCATATATATTTCTCCTTTTTTACTGTAAAAGCTTTTACACTATATACAACGAATAAAAACGCCTTTATTCTCACAAAACCGAAAAGAATTTAACTGATAATGAACAAGGAGGCATCAGCCGCATAAAATAAAGCAATATCAATTCTATTAAAGGATGTTTTGTAAATGCCGGCAATTGTAGGACCGATCAAAATTAATAGTGTAGATGGTGGAATTGTAAACTTCGGGGACTCATTTTATTTATCACCAAAAAGCAGTTCAAAGTCTGTTCTTGGTGCTGGGGCTGCAAACACGGGAGATTTTTTATTTGTTAATAGCGGAATAAATGCATCTAATTTCAATGACCCAGATGTTAATGATCAAAACATGACTGGCAATGCCTAAGCATCTGTATAAAATATTTATCCACGATAAGGACTATTAAAAAAAGCAAATTCTCTTTTATCGGAGAAAATGCCTTACGATAGTCCTTTTTCGCTTTATTCGTCCTCTGCTCCTCCTTCTGTTTTCGTAAAGAAGAAAATAAAAAGAATTAATGGAACAGCGATTAAGAAGACGGTTCCTGTTGATGACTTTATCGTTGGAATAGTCTGGCCACTCATTGATTTCTCTCCTCTGTTAATTTTTCCATTTTTTTATGATCAATTTTTAAATGATCCGGTACTATTTGATTAAGGGCTTTTACATTTTCACGCAAAACCGGCGCACTTGCTACCACTCTTGACTCACCAAAAATCGGTCCGGTGACATTAAGAAAAAATTTCTCTGAGGAAATAACAACACTGACAATTCCAATCTGCTCTGCAAGTATTAATAAAGCAATAATGACATCAATTACTCCAATCAATAAATTAACTGTTTTTTTTCCTCTCCGGGCTTGTATTCTGTCACTGCCGATGATCGGTCCTCCTAATGAAAGACTAATAGCGCCTGCTCTTACAAAAACACCGGTAATTGTTAACTGTCCTGTTAATAAAAGAATGGCAATAATATAGTTTATATATTTTTGCAGAACGATAAGTTCCTCGTTTTCTTGCATTTTTTCAATTTCTTCCACGATACCATTCCACCCTCCTGAATTATACTATTCTATAATTTTTCGGAGGTCACATGTAAGAGCCTTTACATTTGCTTATGTTTTAACACAAAAAGAACAGCTGCTTCAATTTCTTCATAGCTTGTGCACCTGCATATATTCGAGGAAAGCCACTCCCTTATCTTTTCTTTAGACGGCTTATGCTCCGTTTCAGTTAAAGCATGACAGTTCATAATAAAACCAGGTGTACAATACCCACATTGAAAAGCGAATTGCTCTACAAACGCCTGCTGAATCGGAGTATTGTGAAGCCCCTCGATTGTCGTTATCTCCTTCCCTTCTCCTTCCACAACAAGCATAATACATGATTTTAAAGGAATTCCATCAACAATAACCGTACAGGCTCCACAGTCTCCATTTAAACATCCCGGCTTAGCACCGGTCAGCCCTAACCGGTTTCTTAAGACATATAAAAGTGTATCTGCGGATCTTACGTCCAATATATGCAATTCTTTGTTTATTTCCAGTTTAATTTGCGGCACTTATCTTTCCTCCATTTCCCTTAATATATCGAGTAAAATATTTTTTAAAACGAATAAACGGTATGCACTGGATCCTTCCACATCATCAAGGATCGGGGAAGGCACATAAGTAATGGCATTCCGAACTTTTTCCTCATTCGCTATATTTCTGTTCAGCTCCATTTCCACTTCAAAAGAACGGAACGGAAACGGACATAATCCGCTAAAGGCAAATCGTAATTGTCCGTTTATTTTTAAACAGGCCGCTGTTATTAATGGATAACCTGTTTCCCATTGCTTTCTTCTTTTTATATGAACGTACGGGGCATCTAAATAATTTACATCCGTTGAAATAGCTGTTAAAAACTGTCCGTCTTCCAATGAAAGAGTTTCATTAAATATAGAAAGAACTGAATATGTCTTTATTCCTTCCGTACTTGCAATGTGTACATTGCTTTCTGCTAATAAAAACGGCAGAACTGCTTCACGATAAAAAATTTGCCCGCAAATATTCCCTCCGAGCGTAATTTTATTTCTTGCTGTATGATCTGCTACTTCGCTTGCAGCAGCACTTAAAAGGGGGAAATAATTCTTCCCCTCAATTTCAGTTAATGTTAAACAAGAACCGGTAATAAGCTTCTTTTCATTTTTTTCATGAAGAAGGCATTCTGGAATATTTTTAAGATCAATAACAGCTCCCGCCTCAACTAAATTCAACCTCCCGAGCGTCAGTATTTCTGTACCGCCGCTGTAATAAATAGGCTTTTTCTCTTTTTCTTTTAAACTGTTATATAATGCAGCTGCTTCATCAATACTGGAAGGTTTATAATATTCAAGATTAGTCGAGAGCATGTTCATTCCCTCCTTCTCTTGCCCGCCACAGTAATTCAGGAATAAGCGGCAGGCGGGTCAATTCCCTTTGAAGAGCTAAAGACAGACTATTCCCGAGAGCAGCCGGCATTCCTAATAACCCATGCTCTCCAACACCCCTTGCTCCGTACGGGGCATCAATTTGCGGCGTTTCAACAAAACTGACGACATATTCAGGATGCTCACCAAACCGCAGAGGGCGATACGTTCTTAGCTGATTATTAAGAACCCGGCCGTAAATATCAAAAATAAATGTTTCTCTTCCAGCAAATGACAGACCCATACTCATCGCACCTTTCACTTGCCCGACAGCTGCCTTTTCGTTAAGCACTTTCCCGATATCAATGACAGAAACTGCTTTTATAAGCCTATACGTATAATCTTTCATATCAATTTCAACTTCCACGCCCTGTGCGCCGACAGTCCATTCAGGTCCCGGCTTTCCTGCTCCAGTCTCTTCATCCAAATATGTCATATGCCTTAAAATATAATTTCCCCGTCCGATTATTTGTCCGCCAATCGCGTTCCCATTCGGATATGTAAATCCATATGCGATATCTTTAACCAGAATATTAATTTGCGGTTCATCCCTTACAAATACTTTCCCTCCGCCAACTTCCAAATCGTCAGCTGAAGCACGAAGGACACATGCCGCAATATGCTTTAATTGCTTAATGACATCATCTGCAGCTTCTAATACCGCTCTTCCTGCCATAAATGTCCCTCTGCTTGCGACTGTCTTCCAATGATCCGGCGTATTTTGTGTATTAACCTCCATTTGTACATGAACATCTTTTATATCCATCTTTAATTTTTCAGCTAATATTTGTGCTAAAATTGTTTTTGTACCAGTACCGATCTCCACTACACCTGACATTAAATTCACGCTTCCATCACGGTTAAATGTTAAAATTGCTCCTGATGAGGCATTCGTATCTATCGTTGATGTTTTCCAAACACAGCTAATTCCTTTCGCTCTCAGCCTGTTATTTCCTAAATCAACGAGCTCGCCTTCTTCCCAATTCATCAGTTCACGCAATTTCAAAATACATTTCCGAAGATTTCCGACATTGCTGGAGTTAAGAAGTACTTGTGTAGGAGTTGTATCTCCCGGAAGAATTGCATTTTTATTCCGCAGTTCGAGCGGGTCCATATTCAGTTTTCTCGCTAAAATATCCATCGTTCTCTCAAAAGCGAATAAAACCTCTGAATGACCAAACCCTCTAAATGGAGAAGCATAAGGATGATTCGTATACATACATAAGGAATCACAATAAATATTGTCCAGCCTGTAAGGTCCCGTACAATCTACCGCACCCGCTCTTGCAACATCAATTGCTTTGTCTGAGTATGCACCGCCGTCAAATAAATAAACAATTTCCGCCGCTTTTAATATTCCGTCTTTCGTACAGCCAAGTCTCACTTTCGCATCAAGACCGATATGAACCGGAGAAGTAATAATATCTTCTTCTCTCGTATTAAGTAATTTCACGGCTCTTCCATTCACCGCTTTAGATGCTAAATAGACAAGGATTTCTAATTGAATCGGCGCTTTTCCTCCATATGCTCCGCCTACTAATGGAGTATTAACAATGATTTTTCCGTCATCGATATTGAAATAATCACCGATTAATTTTTTAATCATAAATGGTGCTTGTGAGGAGGATGTAATGACAATATCACCATTCGCCCGAATTTCTGCAAAAGAGCATCTCGTCTCCATCGCCGCATGGTCAGAAGGATGGAAAAAGAAGTTTTCTTCCACTGTTATTTCACTTTCCCGCCATCCCTTTTCCATATTGCCTTTTCTTATTTTTGTAATGTTTGCGATATTCGTACCAGGTACCGGATAAACTTGCCCAACCTTTTCATATTGAGCGAGATTTTCATGGATGAGCGGCGCATCTTTTTTTAAAGCATCTCCTGGTGAATTCACGACAGGAAGCGGCTCATATTTTACTTTTATTTTATCTGCTCCCTTTTTAGCAAGGACAGGATTATCAGCGACAACGACCGCTACTACTTCTCCGTGATAACGGACTTTATCTGTTGCAATCGGTCGTCTGTCACGTAAATCTTCCCCTGTTAACGGCAGGTTTTCACCAGTAATAACAGCCCGTACTCCGGGAATTTTCTGCGCCTCCGACTGATCCATTTCGATTATTTTGGCATGTGCATAAGGGCTCGTTACCAATCTTGCATGAAGCATATCAGCTGATTGATAATCATTTGTATATCTCGCTTTTCCAGTCACTTTCTCATAAGCTTCTTTACGGATAACGCTTTTTCCGATTATGATCACCAGCGGCACCACCTGTATATAAAATGATGTTACACAAAGCCTGAATAAAGAAAGAATTTTTAATGAATATACTCGCTCATTAAAAATTCATATTCTTCTTTTGTATCAACATCAAAAAACAGCTTTTCTTCATAAAACTCAATCGTTTCTCCCTGAAAACATTTTTGATTTTCAAATAAATATTTAGCACCTTTGTCACCTTTTAATTGATTAATAGAAGGAAAAATTCTTTTATGTATAATAAGCGGCGGTCTAATAACATTGTTATAACAGGAGGCAATATAAGAGAAAGATTTTCTTTCATAAAATACATCAATGAGCTTGTTAATCATTTCTTCTGTAACGAAAGGCTGGTCAGCTAATAAAATAAAAACTCCGTCGGGATTAAATAAAGTCTCTGCTTTATGAATACCATGTTTTAAAGAAGATGAAAGACCTTTACCTGCTGAAGCACAAATCGTATATACTAATTTTTCATGTTCGTTTTGGGGCAGTTTTTTGTTAAAAAATGAGTAATTAACGGCATTCATTACAACAATAATTTTATTCAGCTTTGATGATAGTGCAGTTCTTAAAGCAGCTGTGCCTACATAATCTGCTCCAGCTGGAAGAATCAGCTTATTCCTTCCCATTCTCTCACTTTTACCTGCGGCAAGGTAAATCCCAATGATATTATTTGAAGTCATTTTCAACAGATTTCCTTTCAGACATCCTAAGTTTTTGTATCACTTCCGCCATAATACTTATCGCAATTTCATTTGGACCTTTCGCACCGATTGAAAGCCCCGCTGGCGAGGAAACTGAACCTGGAATATGCTTTTTATTAAATAAACGCATTGTTCTCTCTTTCGGTCCTAAAATACCTAAATATCTCCATTTTTTATCTATTACTCTATTTAAAAACTGCTGATCTTTTAAAAAATTATGGCTCATCACAATAACAAAATCTGTTTCTAAAAAAGCTATTTGAGCGGCGATTTCTTCCGGAGTACCAATAATAAATTCTTTTGCTTCCGGAAAAGATTGTTTATTTATAGATGCAGGTCTCCAATCAGCTAAAATAATATGAAAATCTGCCTGAAAAGCAAGGGATACGAGCGGATTTGCGTCAGGTCCCGCACCAAAAATGATCATTCTCGGCTTCGGAGTATAAAAACAGCGGTATTGTAACCCTCTGTTTGCCTCATCAATAAAAAGCCCATTCTTTTTGACTTCTCCTATATCCGTTTCAATAAATGAATCATTTAATAAGGAAAGCTGATAGGAGAATTCTTTCTTATATAGTATGCTTTTCCCTCTCTCCAATCGCTCTTTCGTAAACATCAACTCATCCTTTAACCTCTCTGTCACAAATTCCAGTAAAATGTAAATCATTCCATTACAACCAGCACCCTGCCCCCACGATAGATCATCTTCTTTTCTCATATCGTACATAATTGTTTGTAAACATTCATTTTTAAATACTTCTTTAGCCCTTATTATCACATCTTCTTCTAAACAGCTGGCAGACAGCATGCCAACATATTTTCCGTCTCCATATATAATCATTGATGTGCCTTCTTTTAAATAAGCTGATCCCTCTATATGTATAATCGTAGCTAACACACATTTTTCATCAGAGTGTGCTATTCCCTCTAATAAATCAATAAAAGTCCCCATTCCTTCCTCCAACTTTTAAATTTAGAAACAATATATTTTTATCTTTTTAAACATATGATTTAATTAAAAAAAGATGTTAAAAAGAGAGATATCCCCTCAAATTACTGAGGGGATGAAGTTTCTTATTTTCAATAGTAATAAGGATATCCGTAGCCGTAACCATAACCGTAATAAGGATACCCGTAGCCGTAATAAGGAGAAAGCAATGCGCTTCCGACTAAGCCTCCAAGTACACCGCCGACAAAGGGACCGCCAAAGCCGTAGCCATAGCCGAACGGTCTTCCGAATCCGAATGGGCGACCAAATCCAAATGGTCTTCCAAATCCGAATGGGCGACCAAAACCGAATGGTCTTCCAAATCCAAATGGGCGGCCAAAAATTCTTTCATCATTTTGATCAATAAATTCATTTTGGTTCATTATTTTCCTACCTCCACATTCTGTACTCATTAAAGGCTATGCAGATGACTATATAAATTCTTGGGTATTCGCCTAAATGAGTAAATAATTACGAAAGTATATGCTTTCTTTTTATCCCTCATTTAAAAGACAGGATGAGTCCCCCTCCAGATCCGAGTGGAATATTCATATAACAAACACATGCAACGTTCGAGTAACACATCTTAAGGAACCCAACTGACTATCTACAGACGTTTCACTTTATATGAACCATTTCTAAAAAAGAGCTTATGATAAAGGGAGCATGTGAAAGAAAATAAGAAGGTGAACAATTATGCCAACTGTTGTAATAGGCGGGCATGGCGTCCATGGCGGTGCCCATCTCCACGGCGGATTCGCGGGCAGCGGATTAAGTATAGGAAGACCTTTCGTTATGTATTATCCTCCTAGCGGTCCCTCGGCACCGTTTATAACTACTAGTATGAATCAGCCGTTTTTTAACCCGTATTTGCCTTATGGTCCTTATGGATACGGTTATCCTCCTTTTATGGGATATTACTATTAAACAACATATCTATCTCTATATAAAAAAAGAAATTGAATGTAACTATTTCAATTTCTTTTTTTATGGAGCTTGTCATATATA